>NZ_JAKUEU010000021.1:0-73009 GCF_022663075.1 Bacillus cereus group sp. BfR-BA-01441 | reverse complement strand
CCGCCAGCGTTCATCCTGAGCCAGGATCAAACTCTCCAATAAAGTTAGTTTGTCTAGCATCTAAAATAAAAATTGACGTTTCACGTTGTTTGTTTCGTTCAGTTTTCAAAGTTCAACATCGCGTTTCAGCGACTTTTATAATATAACATACTATATTATTTTCGTCAACAAGTTTTTTTGATAAGTTGTATCTCTCATTTGCTGACTCTGCCTATTATATAGGCTTTCTCTTCCCTATGCAAGTATTATTATAAAAAAATAAAGAGAGGGAAAATCCCCTCTCTTATTCTTCTGAAGAAACCTCTTCACTCGTTTCTTCCTCTTCATCTTTTTGTGCTTTTGCTACCGTCGCTACCTCTTGGTCTTCCTCTAATCGAATTAGACGAACACCTTGTGTATTACGTCCCATTTGAGAGATTTGATCAACTGGCATACGAATAATAACGCCTGCCGCTGTAATTAACATAATATCTTCTTCACCTGTAACAGACTTAACAGCTACTAATTTACCGTTCTTATCTGTAATGTTACAAGTTTTCAGACCTTTACCACCGCGACTTTGCAGACGGTATTCATCAATCGGTGTACGCTTTCCGTAACCATTTTTCGTTACAATTAGAACATTTACATCCTCTTCGACAATTTCCATACCTACAACTTGGTCTTCATCGCCCAACGTAATAGCTTTAACACCTGCAGCATTACGTCCCATAGAACGAACATCTTGTTCATTGAAACGAATTAGCATACCGTTACTTGTCCCGACAATAATATCCTTATCACCTGATGTTAAACGTACAGATATTACTTCATCCTCTTCACGAAGAGAAATTGCAATTAAACCATTTGTACGTATATTTGCAAATGATGAAAGTGGCGTTCTCTTAGAAACCCCTTGTTTTGTCGTAAAGAATAAGAACTGATCGTCACCAAATTCACGAATCGGAATAATAGCGTTAATCCACTCACCCTTATCTACCCCTAATAGGTTAATAATTGGTAGTCCTTTTGCAGTACGACTATACTCTGGAATTTCATATCCTTTCGTACGGTATACTTTACCCTTGTTTGTAAAGAATAAAATATGATCATGAGTAGACGTTGTTAATAAATGTTCAACAAAGTCATCATCATTCGTACCCATTCCTTGCACACCACGTCCCCCACGGTTCTGTGTTTTGTACGTAGAAGCTGGTAACCTCTTAATATAACCGTTATGAGTTAACGTAATCGCAATGTTTTGTTCAGGAATTAAATCTTCATCTTCAATAAATTCCATACCGCCAATTGTAATTTCTGTTCGTCTCTTATCATTGAAACGCTCTTTTACTTCTGTTAATTCTTCACGAATAATCTCAAGAACTTTTTCTTCATCTGCTAAAATCGCTTTTAATTCAGCAATTAACTTCATTAAGTCTTGATATTCTTGCTCAATTTTTTCACGTTCTAATCCAGTTAAGCGTTGCAGACGCATATCTAAAATCGCTTGCGCTTGTTTCTCACTTAAACCAAAACGTTCCATTAAGCCTTGCTTTGCAATATCTGCTGTTTTTGAACTACGAATTAACGTAATAACTTCATCAAGATGATCTAAAGCAATTCGTAATCCTTCTAAAATATGAGCACGTGCTTCTGCTTTTTCTAATTCATAAGCAGTACGTCTACGAATTACTACCTTCTGATGCTCTAAATAATGATATAGATTTTGTTTTAAATTTAGTACTTGTGGCTCCCCATTTACAAGAGACAACATATTAATACCGAAACTTGTTTGAAGCGCTGTATGTTTATATAGATTGTTTAATAGTACGTTTGCATTAGCATCACGACGTACTTCCATGACAATACGCATACCATTACGATCTGATTCATCACGTAAATCTGTAATACCTTCAATTTTCTTATCGCGAACTAATTCTGCGATTTTTTCAATTAATCTCGCCTTATTAACTTGATAAGGTAGTTCAGTTACGATAATAGATTGTTTACCGTTTGACTTCTCTTCAATTTCAACCTTAGCACGAAGCATAATGGAACCGCGACCTGTTTCATAAGCTCTTCGAATTCCACTTCTTCCTAAAATTAAACCTGCCGTCGGAAAGTCTGGACCAGGAATATATTCCATCAATTCTGCGATAGTAATATCAGGATTATGACTTAATGCCAGCACACCATCAATTACTTCGCCAAGCTGATGCGGCGGTATATTTGTTGCCATACCAACAGCAATACCTGTTGTACCGTTTACTAATAAATTAGGGAAACGCGCTGGTAGTACTATCGGTTCTCTTTCGGAACCATCATAGTTATCTTGATAATCAATTGTATTTTTTGAAATATCACGTATTAATTCCATAGAAATCTTAGACATTCTTGCCTCTGTATAACGCATTGCTGCTGCTGAATCTCCATCTACAGAACCGAAGTTACCATGCCCATCTACAAGCATATAACGTTGACTAAAATCTTGCGCCATACGTACCATTGTTTCATAAACGGCTGAATCACCATGAGGGTGATACTTACCGATTACTTCACCGACAATACGTGCTGATTTCTTATACGCTTTATCAGCTGTAATTCCTAAATCATTCATCGCATATAAAACCCTACGATGCACAGGTTTTAATCCATCACGAACATCTGGTAATGCACGAGATACGATAACACTCATTGCGTAATCTAAAAATGAGGTACGCATTTCATGACTAATATTAATTTCTCGAATTCGTGCTTGTTGTTGATTGTCTGACATCAACGAGCACCTCCTCTTACATTTCCGTTACACATACATTGATTTATATGTAGAAGACAGGAATACTTAGATTCCTGTCATTACTCATTTAAATATCAAGGTTCTTCACGTATTTTGCATTCTCTTGGATAAAGTTACGACGCGGTTCTACTTTATCACCCATTAAAATTTCAAACGTTTCGTCTGCTTCTATTGCATCTTGAAGAGAAACTTGAAGTAACGAACGTACTTCTGGATCCATTGTCGTCTCCCATAGCTGAGTTGGATTCATCTCCCCAAGACCTTTATAACGTTGAATTCCTGGTTTCGGCTGGGCTGGTAGCTCAGCTAAGATTTTTTCAAGTTCCTTATCGTTGTAAGCATATTGAATTTTTTTACCTTGTTGTATTTTAAACAATGGCGGCTGTGCAATATAGATATAACCACACTCAATTATTTGACGCATATAACGATAGAAGAACGTTAATAATAGGGTACGAATATGTGCACCATCAACATCGGCATCGGTCATAATAATAACTTTATGATAGCGTGCTTTTTCAATATCGAAGTCTCCACCAATATTTGTACCGATTGCCGTAATAATTGTACGAACTTCATCATTTGATAAAATCTTATCTAAGCGCGCCTTTTCCACATTAATAATTTTACCCTTCAGCGGTAAAATTGCTTGGAAATGACGATCGCGTCCTTGTTTTGCAGATCCACCCGCAGAGTCACCCTCTACGATGTAAATTTCACTAATTGCTGGATCTTTCGAAGAGCAATCAGCTAATTTACCAGGTAAACTTGAAACTTCTAACGCACTCTTTCGACGTGTCAATTCACGCGCTTTTTTCGCAGCTACACGTGCACGTGCAGCCATCGTACCTTTTTCTACAATTTTTCGCGCTACATTAGGATTTTCTAGTAAGAACTTTTCAAATGCCTCTGAGAATACAGACTCTGTAATTGTTCTCGCTTCACTATTCCCAAGTTTTGTCTTCGTTTGTCCTTCAAATTGTGGATTTGGATGCTTGATTGATACAATTGCTGTTAAACCTTCACGAACATCCTCACCAGTTAAATTACTGTCCGCATCTTTTAAAATGCTATTTTTACGACCATAGTCGTTGATTACACGAGTTAAAGCTGTTTTAAAACCTACCTCATGTGTACCACCTTCATACGTATGGATGTTATTCGTAAATGAGTAAATATTATTTGTGTATCCTTCGTTATATTGAAGAGAAACCTCAACCTGAATACCATCTTTTGAACCTTCTACGTACACAGGCTCTTCATGAATCGGTTGTTTTGAGCGATTTAAATGCTCAACGTATGATTTAATTCCACCTTCGTAATGGAATTCTTTCTTTTGCTTATGTTCACGTTTATCTTCAATTGTTAATTTAATATTACGATTTAAAAACGCTAATTCACGCATACGAGTTGCTAGCGTATCAAAATCGTATACTGTTGTTTCTTGGAAAATTTCCGGATCTGGTTTAAATCGAGTTATTGTTCCTGTTTGATCGGTGTCACCAATGACTTTTAAATCCGCAACCGGAATACCTCTTTCGTATTTTTGGTAATGGATTTTACCTTCACGATGTACAAATACTTCTAATTCTGTTGATAGAGCATTTACAACCGATGCCCCAACACCATGTAAACCACCAGAAACTTTATAACCGCCACCGCCAAATTTACCACCGGCGTGGAGAACAGTCATAATAACTTCTACAGCTGGACGTCCCATTTTTTCTTGTATACCAACCGGAATACCACGCCCATTATCCGTTACACGAATACTATTATCTTCTTCGATACTAACATTAATTTCATCACAATAACCTGCAAGTGCTTCATCAATACTATTATCTACGATTTCCCAAACAAGATGGTGAAGCCCTTTTCCACTTGTAGATCCAATATACATACCAGGGCGTTTCCGAACTGCCTCTAGTCCTTCAAGCACCTGTATCTGACTTTCATCATATGCATTTTCTTGCATTTGCTTTTGTTCCATTGACACAAAGATCACCTACTTTTCCATTTAAACAGGGGTTATTCCCTATCTATTTCACAATCTACAGTGCCGTTCGTTACATGAATTGTTTTCGCTTCTTTTAATGTTTCGTGTTCAATTCCGTCGACACTCGTCGTTGTAACAAATGTTTGCACTTTTCCTTGAATTGTATTTAAAAGATGTGATTGACGATAATCATCTAATTCTGATAAAACATCATCTAACAAAAGGATTGGATATTCTTTAACCTCTGAATAAATCAATTCAATTTCAGCTAATTTTAGGGATAGTGCGGTCGTTCGTTGTTGTCCTTGCGAACCAAAGACTTGAACATTTTTACTATTAACGAAGAATTGTAAATCGTCACGATGAGGACCAATTAAAGTCGTACCACGGAAAATTTCACGTTGTTTCACAGATTGAAAACTTTCATAGTATACTTCTTTTATTTTCGACAAATCCATTGATTCTGATACATCTACACTTGGTTTATAGACAATTTCTAACTCTTCTAATCCACGGCTTATACCTCGATGAATTGGAGCTGCCCATTCCTGTAGCAAATGCAAAAATTCAAAACGTTTTTGCAGTATTTTCGCACCATGCTCAATTAGTTGAAGTGTAAATACATCCAACATCGTTTCCTCATTCTTACTATTCCCTTGCATTTTTTTCAACAAGTGATTTCGTTGCGTGAGCACCTTTTGATATTGACTTAATTCATACAAATATACAGGAGCTATTTGTCCTAATTCCATATCTAAAAAGCGTCTTCTTACTTGAGGGCTTCCTTTTACAAGATTTAAATCTTCTGGGGCAAACATGACAACGTTCATCACGCCAATATATTGACTTAACTTTTGTTGTTCAAGTTGATTTAATTTTGCCTTTTTACCTTTTTTCGAAATATTTAATTCCAAAGACAAAGAACTGTTTCTTTTTTGTAATTTCCCTTTTATTTGACCAAAATCTTCATCCCAGCGGATAAGTTCGCGATCATTAGAGGTTCTATGAGATTTCGCCATCGCTAAAACATAAATAGCTTCCATCAAATTTGTTTTCCCTTGCGCATTTTCGCCGATAATTACATTTACCTTATCTTCAAAGGAAAGCTCTAATTTTTCATAATTGCGATAGTTTTTTAATTGTATTTCTGAAATAAACAAAGGGCTCCCCCTTTATGCCTGAACTTGGAAAGTTCCGCTTCCTGGAATTTCAATAACATCATTCGCATATAGTTTGCGACCTCTTCTATTTTCAAGTTCGTTGTTCACGTACACTTCATATTCTTGTAAAAACCATTTTACAGCGCCACCTGTATCAATTACATCAGCTAACTTTAAAAATTGTCCTAGTGTAATATACTCTGTTGAAATTTTAATACGTTTCATAAAATCGCTCACTTTCTGAAAGTGTTCATTCTTTCATTGTACTAAATAAACTAGCATTAGGAAAGTAATACCCAAAAATCAAATAAGGGCCACTAGCATCTTTAAACTAGCAACCCTTATTCCTTACCTAGTAAGTACGAACCGGTAAAATTAATTGAATAATTGAATCATCATTTACTGTACGAATTAAGAACGGTCTCATCGCCCCAGTAAAGCTAACTTTAATCTCTGTACTATCCAAAGCTTTCAATGCATCCATCATATATTTTGCACTAAAAGATATTTTTAACTCTTCTCCATCTACTTTTTCGCATTGTACTTCTTCGACAACTTTTCCGATTTCTGGTGAATTCGAAGAAATCTCTAGCATTTCTTGCTCTAAAGTTGATAATTTAACAACGTTATTGCGGCCATCTCTCGCTAATAGTGAAGCACGATCAATTGCTTGTAGGAATTCTTTTGTATTCACAAAAATATCCGTTTTACTCTCTGCTGGAATTAAACGTGTTGTATCTGGATAATTTCCTTCTAACAATCTTGAGAAGAATAATAAATGTTTTGTACGGAATAATACTTGATACTCCGTAATAACGATATCCACCATTTCTTCAGACTCATCTAGAATCTTACTTAATTCATTTAAGCTCTTACCTGGGATAACAACATTAGCTTGAAATTCATCTGCAATATTATGTCCTTCGATTTTCGCTTTTCGAAGTGCTAGTCTATGACTATCTGTTGCAATACAAGTTAACTCGCTGTTATATACCTTCCAGTTTACACCTGTCAAGATCGGTCTTGTTTCAGAAGTAGAAACTGCAAATACAGTTTGTCTGATCATATGCTTAAGTAAATCCGTTGGTATCTTAAATACATGATGTTCTTCAATCTGTGGTAATAACGGATATTCTGCAGAATCTAAACCATTTAAGTTAAATTCTGATTTTCCAGATTTTATTTTTGTCATAAAATGATTTTCCACAGAAATTTCGACAGTGTCTTTAGGTAGTTTTTTTACAATCTCACTAAAATATTTTGCCTGTAAAACAATGCTTCCTGATTGAGCTATTTCTACGATTTCTTTTCCATTTTCTTCGACTGGAATAAACGATTCAATAGAAATATCAGCATCGCTTCCTGTTAATGTAACCCCTTCTTCAGTAGCTACAACTTTAATTCCTGTAAGGATAGGGATTGTTGTACGAGAAGAAACTGCCTTCATTACATCTTGTACACCTCTTACAAGATAGTCTTTTTGTATTGTAAAACGCATAAAGAAAAACCTCCGGTAAGTATAAGATTTTATTTAATTAATAAAGATAAAAAATAGTAGTAATAGTAATAGGGCTTGTGGATATGTGGATAACCCCGCTAAAGGATGTAAAAACAGTCTATCTACATGTGGATAGACTGTGCGTAAAACAAGGTAAGTTATTCACACTATTCAGCTACTACTTTAAAATACCATTAATTTCTTCAACTTGCTTTTGTAATTGCGTATCGGTTTTTAGTAGTTTAGAGATTTTTTCATGGGCATGGATAACTGTTGTATGATCACGTCCACCAAATTCTTCACCTATTTTTGGTAAAGAGGAATCTGTAAGCTCGCGCGATAAATACATTGCAATTTGGCGAGGAAACGCAACTGATTTTGTACGTTTTTTCGCTTTAAAATCTTCTAATTTCACTTGATAAACGTCCCCGACAGCTTTTTGAATATCATAAATAGAGATAATTTTCGGCTTAGAATTTGGAATAATATCTTTAAGTGCTTCAGCTGCTAAATCAGCATTAATATCTTTATTAATTAAAGATGAATAAGCTACAACTCGGATAAGTGCACCTTCTAATTCACGAATATTTGAATCAATTTGATTTGCGATATAAAGCATAACTTCATTTGGTATATCAAGCCCTTCAGCTTTTGCTTTTTTGCGTAAAATCGCAATTCGTGTCTCTAAATCTGGCGGCGTAATGTCTGTAATAAGTCCCCATTCAAAGCGGGAACGAAGACGATCTTCTAAAGTTGGAATTTCTTTTGGTGGTCGGTCACTAGAAATTACAATTTGTTTACTTTCTTCGTGTAATGCGTTAAATGTATGGAAAAACTCTTCTTGAGTCTGTTCTTTTCCAGCAAGAAATTGAATATCATCTATCAATAAAACATCTACGTTACGATATTTATTACGAAAATCAACAGCTTTATTATCACGAATAGAGTTAATAAATTCATTTGTAAATTTTTCTGATGATAAATATACAACTTTTGCATTTGGATTATGTTCAATTACATAATGACCAATTGCGTGCATTAAATGTGTCTTTCCAAGTCCAACTCCCCCGTAAATAAAGAGTGGATTATACGCTTTAGCTGGCGCCTCAGCTACAGCTAATGAAGCTGCATGGGCAAAACGGTTACCAGAGCCAATAACAAATGTATCGAATGTATATTTTGGATTTAACATGCTCTGTGGTAAATGAGCTGAATCATCTTGTGCTGGATTCGGCTTAACTGGAGGCAGATCAATGTCCTCTTCAGCTTGACTTTGGGGAATAATAAAGCGAATTGCTAATTTTGCCCCTGTTAAATCGTATAGTGTTTCTGAAATTAGTTCGGAGTAATGAGATTCTAGCCAGTCACGAGCAAATTCATTCGGAGCTGTAATCGTTAATACGTCTTTCTTCAAGTTATGAGCCGTTGTGGATTTTAACCATGTCTCATAACTAGGCTTGCTTACCTTTTTTTCTAATTCTTTTAAGGCACTATTCCATAAATCAGAGATATTTTCCAAAGGTGTCCCTCCTTTACTAAGTTGGTAAAAGAATAAGGTTGTGCAACAAATGTACAACCTTATAAATATAAAATGTATATTTATACGAAACGTATTTTAAAACCTAAAAACGTCGTTTGTATATGAGATAGGGTTTTCGACAAAAAAAGCAAATGTGGACAACTATTTACCCACATGTGATTAAAACTGTCCACATGTTATACACAAATTGTGGATAAGATAAAGATGTGGAAAACTTATTCAAAGTGAAAACACATCTATAATATCAAAAAAAAGTGGCTATAGCAATGAATTTAAGAAAGTTATCCACAAAATCAATACCTTGTGGAATAAACTTGTCCACAACACGATATACTGTGTAAAAGTGCGAAAAAAGTTTGTGGATATAAAAAGCGCGAAAAAATATTTATCCACAAGGAAATATAGGTGCTGTGAAAAAGTATGTGAATAGGTTCAAAATGAATATTTGATGAAAATTTCTAGAACCATTGACATTTTCCTAGTTAATTAACTATAATTTATAGGACTGTCTTTAACAGATATTCCTCAGGGAGGTGTCATATAATGAAAAGAACTTACCAACCAAATAAACGTAAGCGCAGCAAAGTACATGGTTTCCGCAGCCGTATGAGCACAGCGAACGGACGTAAAGTGCTAGCAGCTCGTCGTCGTAAAGGAAGAAAAGTATTATCTGCGTAGACCACTGATCGTTCAGTGGTCTTTTTTTCTAATAATAGTGAATTTCCGCTGATGAAATACAGGAGTGTCAATTGATATGAAGAAAAAACATCGTATAAAGAAGAATGATGAATTCCAGGCGGTTTTTCAAAAAGGAAAATCAAATGCAAATCGTCAGTTTGTTGTATACCAATTAGATAAAGAAGAACAGCCAAACTTTCGCATCGGCCTTTCTGTTAGCAAGAAAATAGGAAATGCAGTAGTTCGTAATCGAATTAAGCGCATGGTCCGTCAGGCTATTACAGAGTTAAAAGATGAGATAGCTTCTGGAAAAGATTTTGTTATAATAGCAAGGAAGCCTTGTGCAGAGATGACATATGAAGAAGTAAAGAAAAGCTTAATTCATGTCTTTAAACGCTCTGGTATGAAAAGAATAAAAAAGTAGCGTAAGGAAATGAATTACACTATATACATACCGATACAAGGAGGAGTAGGCTTTGAAAAAGAAATTAGGTTTACTAGCCATGGTCGTTGCATTAATGGCGATTGCCACCGGTTGTAGTGAAACGGGTCAGCCGATTACATCGAAAAGTACTGGGATTTGGAATGAATATTTCGTATATCCGCTTTCTCAGTTAATCACGTATTTTGCCGACTTATTTAACAGTAATTACGGTTTAGCAATTGTTATTACAACTCTTATCATTCGTTTTGCATTATTACCATTAATGATTAAACAAACAAAGAGTACAAAGGCAATGCAAGCGTTACAACCAGAAATGGTGAAGTTAAAAGAGAAATATAGTTCTAAAGATCAAGCAACACAGCAAAAACTACAACAAGAAATGATGCAGTTATATCAAAAGAATGGTGTAAATCCATTGGCAGGATGTTTACCGATATTTGTTCAGATGCCTATTTTATTCGCGTTTTATCATGCGATTATGAGAACAGCTGAAATTAAACAACATAGTTTCTTATGGTTCGATTTAGGACATGCAGACCCGTTCTATATCTTACCAGTCGTTGCAGCAATTACGACATTTATTCAGCAAAAGCTTGCAATGGCAGGAACAGCTGGTCAAAATCCACAAATGGCAATGATGCTTTGGCTTATGCCGATTATGATTTTAATCTTTGCAATTAACTTCCCAGCTGCATTATCACTTTACTGGGTTGTTGGTAATATCTTTGGTATTGCTCAAATGTACTTTATTAAAGGGCCAGAGATTAAGGCTAGTAAGGCTGGTAAGGCTGGAGGCTCAAGCAAGTGAGTGTAATTACTGCTAAAGGACAAACAGTCGAGCTGGCAGTAGAGGATGCTTTAAGGCAATTAAATACATCAAAAGATCGAGTAGATATAAATATTGTCGATGAGGGTAAAAGGGGATTCTTAGGTTTATTTGGGAATCGCCCTGCAGTAGTAGAAGTTGTATTGAAGAAAGATCCAATTCAAGAATGTGAAGAATATTTAAGAAATGTTATTCACGATATGGGTGTGGAAGTCGAGATTAGTAAAATTGTAAAAGGACGCGAAATCGAATTTACAATTTCTGGTGATAATGTAGGTGTTTTAATTGGGAAAAGAGGTAATACATTGAACTCTTTACAGTATTTAACAAAACTTGTCGCGAATCGTAACACGAAGCAGTATATCGGTATTACACTAGATGCTGAAAATTATCGTAGTAAAAGAAAAAGTACGTTAGAATCACTTTCTTATCGATTAGCGAAACAAGTATTTAATACGAAAAAAAGAGTTATTTTAGAACCGATGCCATCTTTTGAACGAAAAATTATTCATCAGGCATTATCAAATCATCAAGGTATCAATACAACTTCTGAAGGAAATGAACCACATCGGCATGTTGTAATATCTCCTAAATGACCGGTTGCTCAAATGAGTGCCGGTTTTTTTGAGCGGAAAATAGATGTGGATAACTAAAAAACACTAAACTTATCCACTGTGAATAAGTTTAGTGTTTTTTACATGGGGATATAATAAAATGAGTTATTCTTCTTTTGTAGATAGGTTCGTTATGGTATCCTAATAATTTAGTGAAAGAAATAATCATGTTGAAATAGAGATAAATAAGCAAGTGAGGTGAAAGGACATGGAATTTGATACAATTGCTGCGATTTCCACAGCGCTTGGAGAGGGTGCAATTGCCATTGTTCGAGTAAGTGGGGATGATGCGGTTGAGAAAGTTGATCGTATTTTTAAGGGGAAGGATTTAACAGAGGTTCCTTCTCACACTATTCATTATGGTCATATTGTTGATTTAGATACAAATCAAGTTATTGAAGAAGTTATGGTGTCTATTATGCGCGCACCAAGGACTTTTACACGTGAAAATATAGTGGAAATTAACTGTCACGGTGGACTTGTTTCAGTAAATAAAGTATTGCAACTTATTCTAGCACAAGGAGTACGATTGGCAGAACCGGGCGAATTTACAAAACGTGCTTTTTTAAATGGACGTATCGACTTATCACAAGCAGAAGCTGTTATGGATTTGATTCGAGCAAAAACAGATCGTGCGATGAATGTAGCAATTAATCAAATGGAAGGGCGATTATCTAAATTAATTGGTCTTTTGCGTCAAGAAATATTAGAAACATTAGCTCATGTTGAGGTAAATATAGATTATCCAGAATACGATGATGTAGAAGAGATGACACATAATATTTTAATTGAGAAAGCGACGCATGTTCGTTCGGAAATCGAAAAAATATTAGAAACATCAAAACAGGGGAAAATTTTACGTGAAGGTATTGCTACAGCAATTATCGGTAGACCTAACGTTGGGAAATCATCGTTATTAAATAGTCTTGTTCAGGAGAAAAAGGCAATTGTAACTGATATTGCAGGAACAACTCGTGATGTTATTGAAGAGTACGTTAACGTGCGTGGTGTACCTCTTAAACTTATAGATACAGCCGGTATTCGGGAGACAGAAGATGTTGTTGAACGAATTGGTGTGGAACGTTCAAAAGAAATGATGAGCCAAGCGGATTTAGTATTAGTTGTTGTCAACTATAGCGAGGCTTTAACAAATGAGGATGAAGATCTATTCCGTGCGGTACAAGGAAAAGACTTTATTGTTATTGTGAATAAGACTGATTTACCGCAAGCGATTGATATGGAACGTGTTACAGAGTTAGCCGCGGGAAATCGTGTTATTACAACATCCTTAATTGAGGAACAAGGAATAGATGAACTAGAAAAGGCAATAGCTGATTTATTCTTTGAAGGAACAATCGATTCTGCAGATATGACATATGTTTCTAATGCGAGACATATTGGATTATTAACACAAGCAGGAAAAACAATCGGTGATGCAGTTGAGGCGATTGAAAATGGTGTACCAATTGATATGGTACAAATTGATTTAACAAGAACGTGGGAAATACTTGGTGAAATTACTGGGGACACAGTGCATGAAAGCTTAATTGACCAGTTGTTCTCTCAATTTTGTTTAGGAAAATAATATAGTGAAGTTGTAGAAAGATAGAGATTATTAGGAGGAATAAACAATGGGATACAATGCCGGTTCATACGATGTCATAGTAATCGGTGCAGGTCATGCAGGATGTGAAGCTGGTCTTGCGGCAGCACGAATGGGCTCAAAAACATTAATGTTAACAATTAATTTGGATATGGTAGCATTCATGCCATGTAACCCTTCTGTTGGTGGACCAGCAAAAGGGATTGTTGTTCGTGAAATTGATGCATTAGGCGGAGAAATGGGACGTAATATTGATAAAACTCATATTCAAATGCGTATGCTAAATACAGGTAAGGGACCAGCCGTACGTGCACTTCGAGCGCAAGCTGATAAATTCGCTTACCAACATGAATTAAAGAAAACAATTGAAGAAACACCAAACTTAACGTTGTTCCAAGGAATGGTAGAGCGTTTAATCGTTGAAGAAGGTGTATGTAAAGGGGTAGTTACACAAGCTGGTGCAGAATATACAGCAAAAACTGTTGTAATTACAACTGGAACATTTTTACGCGGCGAGATTATCATGGGCGACTTAAAATATTCAAGCGGTCCAAATAATCAGCAACCGTCTATTACATTATCTGAGCATTTAGAGGAACTTGGATTTGATCTTGTTAGATTTAAAACAGGGACACCTCCGCGTGTAAACAGTAATACAATTGACTACAGTAAAACAGAAATTCAACCAGGTGATGATAAGCCACGTGCGTTCTCTTTTGAAACAACGAAATTTATTATGGATCAAATTCCATGTTGGTTGACATATACAAGTACAGAAACACACCGTTTAATAGATGAAAATTTACATCGTTCAGCTATGTATTCTGGTATGATTAAAGGAACAGGCCCTAGATACTGTCCTTCTATTGAAGACAAAGTAGTAAGATTTAATGATAAACCACGCCATCAAATTTTCTTAGAGCCAGAAGGGCGTAATACACAAGAAGTATATGTACAAGGTTTATCCACAAGCTTACCAGAAGATGTACAACGTGACATGCTTAGAACAATTCCAGGCCTAGAAAATGTTGAAATGATGCGTACAGGTTATGCAATTGAATATGATGCAATTGTGCCAACACAACTATGGCCAACACTTGAAACGAAAAAGATTAAAAATTTATATACAGCAGGACAAATTAATGGAACTTCTGGTTACGAAGAGGCGGCCGGACAAGGGCTTATGGCTGGAATTAATGCAGCATGCCGTTCTTTAGGTAAAAAAGAAGTTGTTTTAGGTCGCGAGGATGCTTATATTGGCGTCTTAATTGATGATCTTGTAACGAAAGGTACAAATGAACCATATCGTTTATTAACGTCTCGTGCAGAATACCGTCTATTATTACGCCACGATAATGCTGATCTTCGTTTAACTGAAGTTGGTCGTGAAATTGGATTAATTAAAGAAGAGCGCTATGAGCGATTTACAAATAAAAAATTACAAATTGAACAGGAAAAGGAACGTTTAAGCAGCATTATTATTAAACCACGTCCTGAAGTTCAAGAATTAATTCGCAATATTGGCGGAAGTGAATTGAAAGATGGAATACGTGCAAGTGACTTATTACGTCGTCCAGAGATGACATATGAGCATATTCATCTTTTAGTACCAAGTGAAGTAGAATTAAGTGATGAAGTTAAAGAACAAGTTGAAATTCAGATTAAGTATGAAGGGTATATTGAAAAATCTTTACAGCAAGTAGAGCGTATGAAGAAAATGGAGAGTAAAAAAATCCCTGTAGATATTGATTATGATGCGATTTCTAGCCTTGCTTCAGAAGCTAGACAGAAATTGAAAGATGTTCGTCCACTTTCAATGGGGCAGGCTTCACGTATTTCTGGCGTAAATCCAGCGGATATTTCCATTTTACTTGTGTATATAGAACAAGGAAAAATTGCACGCGTATCGAACCAATAAATAGTAAGGAGATATTGCTAGATGAACATAGAACAATTTCAATCTATGCTAGAAGAGAAGGGAATCACCCTCTCTTCTAGACAGTTAGAGCAGTTCAAAATCTACTTTGAAACATTAGTAGAGTGGAATGAAAAAATGAACTTAACGGCTATTACAGAAAAAGAAGAAGTATATTTAAAACACTTTTTTGATTCCATTACAGCTGCTTTTTATTATGATTTTTCAAAACCATTCTCAATTTGTGATGTTGGTGCAGGGGCTGGATTCCCAAGTATTCCTTTAAAAATCTGTTTCCCGCACTTAAAAGTAACAATTGTAGATTCATTGCAAAAACGTATTAATTTCTTAAATCACTTAGCCCAAAAGTTAGAATTAAGTGATGTTGCATTTTGTCACGATCGTGCTGAAACATTTGGGAAAAAAGAAGGTGTACGTGAATCATACGATATTGTAATGGCACGTGCAGTTGCGCGTCTTTCTGTATTAAGTGAGCTATGTTTACCACTTGTAAAAGTTGGAGGAACATTCATTGCAATGAAAGGTGCAGCAGCAAACGAAGAAATTGAAAATGGCAAGTATGCTTTAGAGGTGCTAGGCGGAGAGTTAAAAGAGATGTCTACGTTCCAATTGCCGTTTGAAGAGAGTGAACGTAATATTTTATTAATCGAGAAAAAGCGCAAGACACCAAAGAAATATCCACGCAAACCGGGAACACCCAATAAATTACCTATTGAAAAATAAATCTTATTAGACGTAAGATTAAATTATATAAATGAAAACGTAAATGTTTCATAGGAAACATTTTATGGAGAATAGTCAATAGGCCTAAAAGGTGGTGGAATATGTATGAAAAATACGTTTTCTCGTTTATTTGGCTTTGGAGATAAAGAGAGCGAATTCGAATTACAAGACGAAAGCCATGAAGAGATAGATAAAAAGGTATATGAAGAAATACAAGAAATTCCGATAGTAAATATTACCCCTAACCGTTATCAACCAAGAACAGTTTTTGATGATGCGCGTATTGATGAGCTAGCATTAACAATTCGTACACATGGACTTATTCAACCGATTGTTGTAAGGCAATATGAGGATGATAAGTACGAGATTATTGCTGGAGAAAGACGTTTTCGCGCGGCAACAAAGTTAGGTTGGGAAAAGGTTCCTGCAATTATAAAGAATTTAAATGATACAGAGACAGCTTCTGTAGCTTTAATTGAAAACTTGCAACGTGAGGAACTAACGGCAATCGAGGAAGCTGTGGCATATCAAAAGCTGATTGAGTTACATAATTTAACACAAGAAGCATTGGCACAACGACTTGGAAAAGGACAATCTACAATCGCAAATAAGTTGCGCTTGTTAAAGTTGCCTGAAGAAATAAAAAGTGCATTATTAGAAAAAAGCATTACAGAACGTCATGCCCGCGCTCTCATTCCTTTAAAAAATGAGGAATTACAACTGAAGGTTTTACAGGAAATTGTTGAGAAACAACTAAATGTAAAGCAAACAGAAGAACGAATTGCGAAGTTACTAGAGGAAGCGAAACCGAAGCGTAAGGCAAAGCAAAAAGCAGTAAGTCGAGATACGAGGATTGCTATGAATACAATTAGACAATCTTTACAAATGGTTACTGAAAGTGGTTTGAATGTTAATTCTGAGGAAGAAGAATTTGATGAGTACTATCAAATTACAATTAAAATTCCAAAGAAAAAATAATAATGACGTGCTAGAGACCTTATCCTATTGGAGAGGTCTCTTTTACTATATTTTCTTGTTAAATGAAGAAGGAGTTTAGAAATAAATTTTGAAGTTTAATAAAGGACGTAAAAGAAAAAGTTTTATTTCATGTTACAATAAACGTAATTGTTACTAGAATAAGATAGAAAGGTTGAAAGTAGGTGACATCATGGGAAAAATCATTGCTATTGCTAATCAAAAAGGCGGTGTTGGAAAAACAACAACATCTGTTAATTTAGGGGCTGGATTGGCGCAAGTAGGTAAAAAAGTCCTTCTTGTAGATATTGATGCTCAAGGAAATGCAACGACTGGTGTGGGAATTGAAAAATCTGAATTAGATCAATGTATTTACAACGTTCTTGTGGAAGATGCAGATGTTCAAGGGGTTATACAGAAAACCGCAACTGAAAACTTAGATGTTCTACCCGCTACAATTCAATTGGCTGGTGCTGAAATTGAATTGGTACCGACTATTTCCCGGGAAGTACGTTTGCAAAGAGCATTACAGCCAGTTCGTGATGAATATGACTATATTATTATCGACTGTCCCCCATCTTTAGGGTTATTAACGATTAATGCATTAACAGCAGCAGATTCTGTTATTATTCCTGTACAGTGTGAATATTACGCACTAGAAGGGTTAAGTCAGCTATTAAATACAGTTCGACTTGTACAAAAACATTTAAATAAAAATTTAGCAATTCAAGGTGTATTGTTAACAATGTTGGATGCCCGTACAAATTTAGGGATTCAAGTTATAGATGAAGTGAAAAAGTATTTTAGGGATAAAGTATATCGCTCGATTATTCCGCGTAATGTACGCTTGAGCGAGGCTCCAAGTCATGGGAAACCTATTATGCAGTATGACGCTAAATCAAGAGGAGCAGAAGTGTATATAGATTTAGCAGAGGAAGTGATTGCAGGTGGCTAAAGGATTAGGAAGAGGAATTAATGTGTTTTTTCCTGATTTAGATGTGAAAGAAGAGGAAACAATTCAGGAGATTCTTGTAACTGAATTAAGGCCGAATCCATATCAACCGCGTAAACACTTTAATAAAGAGGCGATTCAGGAATTAGCAATTTCGATTAAGGAACACGGTATTCTACAACCATTAATTGCTAGGAAGAGTATTAAAGGATATGAAATTGTTGCAGGTGAAAGACGATTTCGTGCTGCAAAAGAGGCTGGTTTAGAAAAAGTACCTGCGGTTGTAAGACAATTAACTGAACAGCAAATGATGGAATTTGCTTTGTTAGAAAACTTACAACGAGAAGATTTAAATCCTATGGAAGAGGCAATGGCATACCAGATGTTAATGAATGAGCTAAATGTAACGCAAGAACAATTAGCGAAACGTCTTGGTAAAAGCAGACCTTACATTGCAAATTATACTCGGTTATTAAGCCTACCTTCTTTCGTACAAGATATGATTGCAAATGGTCAACTTTCAATGGCTCATGGGAGAACTTTACTTACGATAAAAGATGAAGAACAATTGAAGTCCTTATTGAAACGCATTGAAAAAGAAGGATTAAATGTTCGTCAATTAGAGAAAATCGTCCAAGAGATTAATCAACACGTTTCACGTGAAACAAAAAAAGTGAAAAAAGAGCGAAATATATTTTTCGTAGAACGTGAAACGTTCTTAAGAGAAAAGTTTGGCACAGATGTGAAAATTAAAGAGACGAAAAAAGAAAAAGGTAAAATCGAAATTGAATTTTTTAATAAAGAAGATTTAAATCGTATTTTAGAACTATTAGCACAGAAAAATTAAAAAGCAAACCATCTTATTATTTATAGATGGTTTGCTTTTTTTAATGCGGATAATTTTTGATCCGTCTCTTTTATACTTTTTACGATTACATCAGCCATTTTCATGACTAAACTTAATCTTGTATTTTGAAGAACGAAAAACTCCATAAACCCATTTAGATTGACGATACCGTGTATGTGCAAATCACCAACTGCAGGTAATTTCTTATTCATAGCAGCTCCAGGTTTACTAGGTCCCTTTCCAGTAGTGATTGATCCGATATTTTGGGACTTTCCTAAACATGCATCAACAGCAATTATAAATGCAGTAGGATATTCTTTCTGTATATTCTGAATTTTCTCCTCTAAATTTAGCGCATGTACTGGCTCATCTAGTGTACCGAATACTTGGAGGTTTTGGATGTCTATTTGTTCAAGTTTTGTACCAACTAATGGGCCGAGTGCGTCACCTGTAGAGCGATCTGTGCCGATACAAACGAGAATGAGTGGTATATTAGTTTTAATAGGAATATGGGTAAGTAAGAAATTACTGATTATCTCAGAGGCTTCTAGATCTTGGTGCATAACGTTTTGAGTTTCTTTCTCAAAAAATGGTAAGCGAAAACTTCCAATATTCATGAAGCACCCATCCTTTTAATAAATTTTCAATATATGTTATATGGTGAGGAAAATGGAAAGTTATAAGTGCGTAATTTTTGCAAAATGTGAATGAAAACGGAAATAATAGTACTAGTATATATATATTCGTTCCATTTTATACCTGGATGTCGGGGATAAAATAGGATTAAAATCATAAAATTTTTTCAGCAATTAGGGGACTTCTGATACAATAATAAGGGTAACTAAAAAGAAATTTTAGCTAGAGAGGTAGAGGTACATGGATTTATTAGCGAAGTGGTTTAATTCTATGAAACAGTATTTATTAGATGCTGATCGTTGGGCTCATATTGGAGTTGCGACATTAAAAATATGTATTATTTTAACAATTGGTGCAGTTGTTGTGCGAATTGCAAGGGCGGTTGTACGAAATGCGTTTCGTATGGGGAGTCGTTCTCCAATTCAAATTTCAGAACGTCGTACAGTTACAGTAGCGAAATTACTTGAAAATATTGTAGCGTACGTTGTTATGTTCATTATGCTAATTGCGATTTTAGGTGTGTTTGATATTAATGCATCAGGTTTATTAGCGGGTGCTGGGGTAATTGGTTTAGCAGTCGGATTTGGTGCTCAAAGTTTAGTGAAAGACGTTATTACAGGTTTATTTATTTTGTTAGAGGATCAGTTTTCAGTTGGCGATTATGTTAAAATCGGTCAATTTGAAGGAGTCGTTTTAGAAATTGGACTTCGTACAACGAAAGTAAAGAGTTGGACAGGTGAAATTCATACTTTACCAAATGGAAGTATTATTCAAGTTACTAACTACTCAGTTAGTAATAGTGTAGCGTTTGTTGATGTATCTATTTCATATGAGGCTGATATTGCGAAAGCAGAGCAAGTTATTGAAGATTTATTAGTAGAATTACCTTCAAAGTACGAAAAAATGGTAACAACGCCTCAATTATTAGGTGTGCAAACATTAGCTGCATCAGAAGTTATATTACGTGTTATTGCTGAAGTAGAACCGATGCAACATGCAGTTATTGCAAGGGCACTTCGTAAAGAGATTAAAAATCGTCTTGATTTACATGGAATTGAAATTCCATATCCACGTATGGTTTTATATAATCGTGAAGAATTAGTTAGTGGAAAAGCAATTTAGTATGGAGAGGAGTTTGGAGAATGGAGCAAAAGGAATATAACTTGTATGATGTTGTGGAAATGAAGAAAGCCCATCCATGTGGCGAGAATCGTTGGAAAATTATTCGTATGGGAATGGATATCCGCATTAAGTGCGAGGGGTGTGACCATTCAGTAATGATTCCTCGAAGAGAGTTTGATCGTAAGGTGAAAAAAATACTTGTGAAGCACGAAGAATAGAGGGAGAGTAACAGTTACAGTAGGTAACTGTTACTTTTTTTCGTTTGGCGGAAACTTGTCATTTTTTTCGTTACTATCTATAATGATGAAAGATTGAGACATAGGAGTGAAAAATATGGGATTAACGGCTGGGATTGTTGGATTACCTAACGTAGGGAAGTCCACTTTATTTAATGCAATTACACAAGCAGGAGCAGAATCTGCGAACTATCCATTCTGTACAATTGATCCAAACGTAGGGATTGTAGAAGTACCAGATGAGCGTTTAAATAAATTAACGGAATTAGTAGAACCGAAAAAGACTGTTCCGACTGTATTCGAGTTTACTGATATTGCAGGTATCGTAAAAGGTGCTAGTAAAGGTGAAGGTTTAGGAAATAAATTCTTATCTCACATTCGTCAAGTAGATGCAATTTGCCAAGTTGTTCGTTGTTTTGAAGACGAAAATATTACGCACGTTTCAGGGAAAGTAGATCCAATTGATGATATTGAAACAATCAATTTAGAGCTAATTTTAGCGGATTTAGAGTCTGTTGATAAGCGTATCGAGCGTGTTGCGAAATTAGCAAGACAAAAAGATAAAGAAGCGGTATATGAGCATGAAATTTTAGTTCGTTTAAAAGAAGCTTTTGAAGAGGGAAAACCAGCTCGTACTGTTGAATTTACAGAAGAGCAGATGAAGATTGTTAAAGGCCTTCATTTACTTACAACAAAAGAAATGTTATACGTAGCGAATGTAAGTGAAGACGATATTATCGATCCTTCGGAAAATAAATACGTACAAATGGTAAAAGAATTTGCAGCAAATGAAAATTCTCAAGTAATCGTTGTATGTGCAAAAATTGAATCAGAAATCGCTGAATTAGACGAAGAAGAGAAAAAAGTATTCCTTGAAGAATTAGGAATTGAAGAGTCTGGTTTAGATCAATTAATTCGTGCAGCATATGACCTATTAGGACTTGCTACGTACTTTACAGCTGGCGTTCAAGAAGTACGTGCTTGGACATTTAAACAAGGAATGAAGGCACCACAATGTGCTGGTGTTATTCATACAGACTTTGAGCGTGGATTTATTCGTGCAGAAACAGTTTCTTACGATGATTTAATGACAAACGGTTCTATGACAGCTGCAAAAGAAGCTGGAAAAGTACGTTTAGAAGGAAAAGAATATATCGTAAAAGACGGAGATGTTATGCACTTCCGTTTTAACGTTTAATTTAATATTTCCTAGGAAAAATAAAGATATGAACTTGGCAAATATATTATATGTTTGCCAAGTTTTTTATGTATTGGTGAGTTGATTCATATAACTTACTATGATATAATCTAAACTCGTGAGTAATTACTATAAATTAATTGCTCCTTGCCCATTACGGGCCGTTTAGACCAAAAGGAGGTGAAAGTGTAATGAGAAAGTACGAAATTATGTACATCATTCGTCCTGGCGTTGAAGAAGAAGCTCAAAAAGCTTTAGTTGAACGTTTTGCAGGTGTTTTAACAAACAATGGTGCAGAAATCATTAACACGAAAGAGTGGGGTAAGCGTCGTTTAGCTTACGAAATCAACGACTTACGTGAAGGTTTCTACATGATCTTAAACGTGAAATCTAACGCAGAAGCGATTAACGAATTCGACCGTTTAGCTAAGATCAACGAAGACATCCTTCGTCATATCGTTGTTAAAGAAGAAGAAAAATAATTGATATATAAGGGAGAGTGGTTCGATTGATGAATCGTGTTATCCTCGTTGGTCGTTTAACTAAGGACCCTGACTTACGTTACACGCCCAATGGTGTCGCAGTAGCTACTTTTACGTTAGCTGTGAATCGCGCATTTGCCAATCAGCAAGGTGAGCGTGAAGCTGACTTTATTAATTGTGTAATATGGCGTAAACAAGCAGAAAACGTAGCAAATTATTTGAAAAAAGGTAGCTTAGCAGGCGTAGATGGACGTCTTCAAACTCGTAATTACGAGGGACAAGATGGTAAACGTGTATACGTAACAGAAGTTCTTGCGGAAAGCGTGCAATTTTTAGAGCCGCGTAATGGCGGTGGGGAGCAACGTGGTTCATTTAATCAGCAACCATCAGGAGCTGGTTTCGGTAACCAAGGCTCTAACCCATTTGGTCAATCTAGTAATTCAGGTAACCAAGGTAACTCTGGATTTACGAAGAATGACGATCCATTTTCAAATGTAGGTCAACCGATCGACATTTCCGACGACGATTTACCGTTCTAATACAGTAAATTTGTTAGTTTTAACAAAGAATGGAGGGAAATAGACATGGCAGGACGCAAAGGTGGACGTGCGAAACGTCGTAAGGTGTGTTTCTTCACAGCTAACGGCATCACTCGCATTGACTATAAAGATGTTGATTTATTAAAACGTTTCGTTTCTGAGCGTGGTAAAATTTTACCTCGTCGTGTAACAGGAACAAGCGCAAAATACCAACGCAAACTTACAGTTGCAATTAAACGTGCTCGTCAAATGGCACTTTTACCATATGTTGGTGAATAATAGCGTATGAAATGCACAGTAGAGTGGGACTCTACTGTGCATTTTGCTATGCTTTTCTTTTTGAAAGAGAGGTTAAAATGTGAAACAAACAAAGTTTATTACAGAAGGTGCAGCATTATTAGCTATATATGCAATTTTATTGCTTATATCTATGTATATTCCGATTTTGGGTACAGTTGTAACTTTTGCGTTGCCGTTACCATTTATACTATTAATGATAAGACATAAACTATCTAATGTGCTCGTGGTTTTTGTAGCAGCACTTTTTGTTACTATTATTGTGAGTCAACCGCTGAATTTAGTGAAGACAATTATGTTTGGATTGATAGGGATTGTTTTAGGATATATGTATAAAACAAGAAAAAAGCCAGTGGAAATCTTAATAGCGGGGACGCTTGCATACTTAATTGGTTTTGTAATTATTTATGTTGCGAGTATAAAGTTTTTCAACATAGATATAATGAAGCAAATGCAAAGTATGTTTAGTGAAAGTATGGCGAAAAGCGAAAAGATAGTAAGTGCTACTGGCATGCCGATTAGTAAGGAACAAAAAGAGTTACTTGCACAAATGAATGATATATTACAATCGTTACTTCCAAGTATACTTGTGCTAGTTTCAGTATGTTTTTCTTGGATTACAGTGATAATATCAGGTAGTGTTTTGAAAAAGTTAAAACATGAAGTTATATCTTGGCCTAAATTTAAAGATATACAATTACCAAAGAGTATCATTTGGTATTACGTTATATTTATTTTGTTAGCAACTTTTATAAAAGTAGAACCAACATCATATTTACATATGGTATTTTCTAACCTAAATGTCATATTTGCACTATTGCTTGTACTGCAAGGTCTGACATTTATCGCCTTTTTAGCGTATAGAAAAGGTTTTACTAAAGGGGTTCCTATTATTAGTTTTATTGCATGCATGTTTATTCCGATGCTGTTTCCTCTTGTGACAATCTTAGGTATAATTGACTTAGGGATTTCATTGCGTTCTAAAATAGGGGGATAAAATAATATTCCTTATACTATTTTAATCTGTTTAACTAACTGGAAGGTAAGTTAGTTTTACTTTATAGGAGTTGTATACATGCCTGAATTTGATAAGAAACAGTGGTTTTTATATCCTGTTTATGTATTGGCATTTTTTGTGTTTGTGCTCATTTTAATTCTCTGTTATTTTCATTTAATTATGGGTATAGCTGCTTTTGTCATTTTTTGTATCGTATTCTTTATCGTTATACGATTTGAACTTAATTTTCAAAGGAATTTCGAAAAGCATACGACAGATATGATTACAAGAGTAAAGAAAGTAAGTAATGAAGCATTTAACCAAATGCCGATTGGTATTTTGTTATACAATAAGGATTATGGGATTGATTGGGCAAATCCTTATTTATCTTCATGTCTGGGACAGCACGCATTAGCTGGATGGCACCTTTACGATGTATCAGAAACATTACTTCTTTTCATTAAAGGAGAAACTTCTGATGATATAGTCTCTTTAAATAATCGAAAGTTTCGCGTTTTTGTAAGGAAAGAAGAAAAGTTAATTTATTTCTTTGATGTAACGGAACAAACAGAAATTGAAAAGATGTACGAGGATCAAAGGACTGTTTTAGCTGTCATCTATTTGGATAATTATGATGAAGTTACACAAGGATTAGATGATCAATTACGTACGAATATAACAAGTCTTGTGACATCGCGACTAAATGAATGGGCACTTAAGTATGGTGCTTATTTAAAACGTGCATCTTCAGAAAGATTCTTCGTTGTGCTAAATGAAAGTATTTTGACGCAGATGGAGAAAGGGAAATTTAGCATTTTAGATCAGGTGCGTGAAGAAACATCTAAAAGGAATATACCACTTACATTAAGTGTGGGTGTCGGATCAGGTGATTTACCTTTATCAGAGCTTGGAGCAATGGCTCAATCTGGTTTAGATCTTGCGCTTGGGCGTGGGGGAGACCAAGTAGCTATTAAACAAGCGACAGGTAAAGTTAAGTTCTATGGAGGTAAGACAAATCCGGTTGAAAAACGTACCCGTGTACGCGCCAGGGTCATTTCGCATGCGTTAAAGGATTTAGTATTAGAAAGTAGTAATGTCATTATTATGGGGCATAGGGCTCCCGATATGGACGCAATTGGTGCTGCGATTGGTATTTTAAAAGTGGCTCAATTAAATGAGCGTAAAGGATATATTGTGTTAGATGAAAATGATTCCGATAAAGGAATTAAGCGTTTGATGGACAAAGTGAAACAAAATGAGGAGTTATGGTCTCATTTTATTACTCCAGAGCAAGCGATGGAATTTGCAAATGATGAGTCGTTACTTGTTGTTGTCGATACGCATAAACCTTCTATGGTGATGGAGCAAAAACTGTTACATAAAATTGAAAATGTGGTAGTTATTGATCATCATCGCCGTGGAGAAGATTTTATTGAAGACCCATTGCTAGTTTATATGGAACCATATGCTTCTTCAACGGCAGAATTGGTTACAGAATTACTTGAGTATCAACCTAAAAATTTAAAGATGACAATGTTAGAAGCGACGGCATTGTTAGCGGGTATTATTGTCGACACGAAAAGTTTCACATTCCGGACAGGGGCTCGTACATTTGATGCTGCTTCTTATTTACGCTCACATGGTGCAGATACTGTACTTGTACAAGAACTTTTAAAGGAAGATATGGATCAGTATTTACGGGTTGCAAAAGCTATAAAAAATGCGTACATTTATAAAAATGGAATTGCGATTGCTAAAGTTGATAGTGATGATTACTACGATCAAGTGCTTATTGCGCAATCGGCAGACACGTTATTAACGATGACAGGGATTATTGCATCATTTGTTGTTGCGAAACGTGGCGAGAATCTCATTGGAATTAGCAGCAGGTCTTTAGGTGAAGTGAATGTGCAGCTAATTATGGAAAACTTAGGCGGTGGCGGGCATTTGACGAATGCAGCCACACAGATGAAAAATGTTACAGTAGATGAAGCTGAGGAGAAGCTTCGATTTGTTATTGATGACTATTTACAGGGAGGCACACAATCATGAAAGTAATTTTTCTAAAAGACGTAAAAGGTAAAGGTAAAAAAGGAGAAGTAAAAAACGTACCAGATGGCTATGCAAATAACTTCTTACTAAAACAAGGATTAGCTGCTGAAGCAACAAATAGCAGTATGAAAACTTTAGAAGCTCAAAAGCGTAAAGAAGAAAAAGATGCAGCAGCAGAGCTTGAAAATGCAAAAGAGTTAAAAGAGACTTTAGAGAAATTAACTGTAGAATTAAAGGCGAAATCTGGAGAAGGTGGCCGTTTGTTTGGTTCTATCACAAGCAAACAAATCGTAGATGCAATGCAAAAATCACACAAGATTAAACTTGATAAACGTAAATTTGAAATGGACGATGCAATCCGCGCGTTAGGTTATACAAACGTTACTGTGAAATTGCATCCACAAGTAACAGCAACAGTAAAAGTTCATGTTAGTGAACAATAAAAATAAATTAAGCAAGGAGGATTGCGTATGAGTGATGTACTTGCTGATCGTACCCCTCCGCATAATATAGAGGCTGAGCAGGCGGTTTTAGGGGCCATATTGATTGATCAAGATGCGTTAACTTCAGCATCAGAGTTATTGGTACCTGATTCGTTCTATCGAACGAAACATCAAAAGATTTTTGAAGTCATGCTTGGGCTATCTGATAAGGGAGAGCCGATTGACTTAGTAATGATGACATCAGCAATGGCTGATCAAGGATTACTAGAAGAGGTTGGTGGGGTTTCTTACTTAGCAGAGTTAGCAGAAGTTGTGCCAACTGCAGCTAACGTAGAATATTACGCACGCATCATCGCTGAAAAGGCGCTTTTACGTCGTTTAATTCGCACGGCGACTCATATTGTATCGGATGGATACGAGAGAGAAGATGATGTGGATGGTCTTTTAAACGAGGCTGAGAAAAAAATATTAGAAGTATCCCATCAAACGAATGCAAAAGCATTCCAAAACATTAAAGATGTTCTTGTAGATGCTTATGACAAAATTGAACTTTTGCATAATCAAAAGGGTGAAGTTACTGGGATACCAACTGGGTTTACTGAATTAGATAAGATGACAGCAGGTTTCCAACGAAATGATTTAATTATCGTGGCAGCACGTCCATCAGTAGGGAAAACGGCATTTTCATTAAATATTGCACAAAACGTAGCGACGAAAACGGATGAAAATGTAGCGATTTTTAGTTTGGAGATGGGTGCTGATCAGCTTGTTATGCGTATGCTTTGTGCAGAAGGGAATATTGATGCACAAAGACTTCGTACTGGTTCATTAACTTCCGATGATTGGGCAAAATTAACAATGGCAATGGGGAGTCTCTCAAATGCTGGTATATATATTGATGATACGCCAGGTATTAAAGTAAATGAGATTCGAGCAAAATGCCGTAGATTAAAGCAAGAACAAGGTCTTGGTATGATTTTGATTGACTATTTGCAGCTTATTCAAGGAAGTGGGAAATCAGGAGAAAACCGTCAGCAGGAAGTATCTGAGATTTCTCGTACCTTAAAAGGGATTGCGCGTGAATTGCAAGTGCCTGTTATTGCTTTATCACAGTTATCTCGTGGTGTAGAATCTCGTCAAGATAAACGCCCGATGATGTCTGATATTCGTGAATCTGGAAGTATTGAGCAGGATGCTGATATTGTAGCTTTCCTATATCGTGAAGACTACTATGATCGAGAAACGGAAAACAAAAATACAATTGAAATTATTATTGCAAAACAACGTAACGGTCCAGTAGGTTCAGTGGAACTTGCATTCGTCAAAGAGTTCAATAAGTTCGTTAACTTAGAACGTCGTTTTGAGGATGGACATGCTCCACCGGCATAAAGGCAGTATAAAAAAGAAACACATTTCTTATAATAAGATGTGTTTCTTTTTTTTTATAAGAAAGATAAGGCTTTCATAAGTTAAATATATAATTCTTACGAACGAAAATGTTTTTTTGTGAAAAAATGTTCGCTTTTCGGTTGACTTCTCTTTCGGTTTTGGTACAATTATATTGTTTGAATAGATCGTTTGAAAATTGCGGAGGTGCTTTAATAATGTCTTCAGTAGTAGTTGTAGGAACACAATGGGGCGACGAAGGAAAAGGTAAAATCACTGATTTTCTTTCTGAGCATGCGGAAGTAGTTGCAAGATATCAAGGTGGAAATAACGCGGGACATACAATTGTTTTCGGCGGAGTTAAATATAAATTACACTTAATTCCATCTGGTATTTTCTATAAAGAGAAAATTTGTGTAATCGGAAACGGATTAGTAGTAGATCCAAAAGCATTACTTGAAGAGTTAAAATACTTACACGATCGTGGTGTAAGTACTGATAATTTACGTGTAAGTAACCGTGCACATGTTATTTTACCTTACCACTTAAAACAAGATGAGTTAGAAGAAGCAAGTAAAGGTGATAACAAAATCGGTACAACGAAAAAAGGTATCGGTCCTGCATATATGGATAAAGCTGCTCGTATTGGTATTCGTATGGCTGATCTTTTAGACCGTGAAGCATTTAAAGAGAAGCTTGAGCGCAATTTAGTAGAAAAAAATCGTTTATTTGAAAAAATGTACGATACAGAAGGTTTCACTGTAGAAGAAATTTTCGAAGAGTACTTCGAGTACGGGCAACAAATCGCGCAATATGTATGTGATACGTCTGTTGTATTAAATGATGCATTAGATAATAATCACCGTGTATTATTTGAAGGTGCGCAAGGTGTTATGCTTGATATTGACCACGGTACGTACCCGTTCGTTACATCTTCTAACCCAATTGCTGGTGGTGTAACAGTTGGAACTGGAGTTGGTCCTGCGAAAGTTACTCGCGTTGTAGGTGTATGTAAAGCATATACAAGCCGCGTTGGTGATGGTCCATTCCCTACTGAGCTTCATGATGAAATTGGTCATCAAATTCGTGAAGTTGGTCGCGAGTATGGAACGACAACTGGTCGTCCACGCCGCGTAGGTTGGTTCGATAGCGTTGTTGTAAGACATGCACGTCGTGTTAGTGGTTTAACGGATCTATCATTAAATTCTATCGACGTTTTAACAGGTATTCCAACTCTTAAAATTTGTGTAGCTTACAAATACAATGGCGAAGTTATTGATGAAGTTCCAGCTAACTTAAACATTTTAGCGAAATGTGAGCCTGTATATGAAGAGCTTCCAGGTTGGGAAGAAGATATTACTGGTGTAAAATCATTAGATGAACTTCCTGAAAATGCACGAAAATACGTAGAACGTGTTTCTGAGTTAACAGGAATTCAAATATCTATGTTCTCAGTTGGACCAGATCGTAACCAAACAAATATTGTACGTAACGTATACGAAGCTTAATTAACATTTTTTGAAAAAAACTCATGTCTGCATGAGTTTTTTTCTTATTCCTTTATAAAAAAACAAAAAAAGTATTGCAATAAATACAGAATACATGTTATGATACATCTTGTCGTCACGAAAATATGACGTTGGTGAGTATGAGCCATTAGCTCAGTTGGTAGAGCATCTGACTTTTAATCAGAGGGTCGAAGGTTCGAGTCCTTCATGGCTCACCATTTTATTTTTCGTGGCCCGTTGGTCAAGTGGTTAAGACACCGCCCTTTCACGGCGGTAACACGGGTTCGAATCCCGTACGGGTCATGTTTTTTTTTGCTTATTTTTGGTCCCGTGGTGTAGTGGTTAACATGCCTGCCTGTCACGCAGGAGATCGCCGGTTCGACCCCGGTCGGGACCGCCACTTTTGTTTATACCACCATTAGTGGTTTTATATATAGTTTTGGCTCGGTAGCTCAGTCGGTAGAGCAGAGGACTGAAAATCCTCGTGTCGGCGGTTCGATTCCGTCCCGAGCCACTCTCAGGATATTAAGTGGGCCCACTTAATATCCTTTTTATTTATGTAATTTTACAAAACTGAGTAGTTATTTTAAAATAGAACGAGGAGCCTCTAGCAGTTGAAGCTAGAGGTTTTTCTATAGATCGTATAGGATGCCGTGTAAAAGTGGATCATACATGAGTCTATGAGAATAGAGGAGAAAATACTTAAACAAAGGATGCGGTCATATAGGACATACTATGTAAACATCAATATGTTTAGGGATTATTGACCATATTTTTATAAGGAGGAAATAGACGATGATGGGAAAGAAAATTTTAGTAGTTGATGATGAAAAGCCGATTGCAGATATTTTGAAGTTTAACCTAGAAAAAGAAGGTTTTGAAATAGTAATGGCGCATGATGGTGATGAAGCAATTGAAAAGGCTAATGAAGAGCAACCAGATATGGTTTTATTAGATATTATGCTACCAGGTAAAGATGGCTTAGAGGTTTGCCGTGAAATACGTAAAAGCTCAGAAATGCCGATTATTATGCTTACAGCAAAGGACTCTGAGATTGATAAAGTATTAGGGCTCGAGCTTGGGGCAGATGATTATGTAACGAAGCCATTTAGTACGAGGGAATTACTTGCTCGTGTGAAGGCGAATTTACGCCGCCATCAACAAGGTGGTGCTGCGGAAAAAGAAGAAAATACAGAAATGGTTATTGGACCAATTGTGATTAATCCAAATGCATATAGTGTAACGAAGCGCGAGGAAAATATCGAGCTTACACATCGTGAATTTGAGTTGCTACATTATTTAGCGAAACATTTAGGACAAGTTATGACACGCGAACATTTATTACAAACAGTTTGGGGTTATGACTATTTTGGAGATGTGCGCACAGTAGACGTTACAGTACGTCGTTTGCGTGAAAAAATTGAAGATAATCCAAGCCATCCTACTTTAATTGTAACTAGACGTGGAGTAGGGTATTACTTGCGTGACCCAGAGCAGGAATAGTATATGAAGAAAGTTGGTTTTTTTCAATCTATTCATTTAAAATTTGTGCTTATATATATGCTATTAATATTAATAGCGATGCAAGTTATTGGAGTATATTTCGTAAGGGAATTAGAGAAGAGCTTAGTACAAGGTTTTAGGGATTCTTTAACGCAGCAAACAAACTTATTATCATATAATTTGAAGCAAGAGTTTAAAAAAAGTTATACAAAAGCAGAAACAGAGTCAACAGATGAAACGATTAAAACTTCAATTCGAAAATTTGCCTCTGATCAGAAGAAAGTTATACAAGAGGTAAGTGTATTTGATTCGCACAGAAAGTTACTGGCTATTTCAGATGAATCAAAGCAGAATAAGGTGAATCGAACATCAACTGATATAGCTGTTCAGCGAGTGTTAGTACAAAAAAAGCCGGAAGTGAAAATTGAGAAGGATGGTAGTACAGGTCATCGTGTTCAAGTTATGCTTACTCCGATTCTAGATGATAACGGTAAGGATGCGCTTGGTGTTATTTACATTGTGGCATCTATGGAAGATGTATATAAACAAATGAAGGATATAAATCAAATTTTTGCTACGGGAACAGTAATTGCTTTATTAGTAACGGCCGTACTTGGGATTTTATTGGCTCAAACAATTACAAGACCAATTTCAGATATGCGGAGACAAGCAATCGAAATGGCAAAAGGAAATTATTCGAGAAAAGTAAAAGTGCATAGCCATGATGAAATTGGACAACTGGCATTATCCTTCAATAATTTATCAAAAAAATTACAACAAGCTCGTTCTTCTACAGAAAGTGAAAGGCGTAAATTATCATCTGTTTTATCACATATGACAGATGGAGTAATTGCTACTGACCGAAAAGGGGATATTATTTTACTAAATGATCCTGCGGAAAAGATGTTAAATGTTTCTCGTGAAACAGCGCTCGATCAATCTGTTTTAGAAGTATTAGGGATACAGGAAGAATTTACGCTCGATCATTTATATGAAGAGCCAGATTCTGTTTTATTAGATTTTAGTACGAGAAACGAACCATATATTTTACGTGCTAGTTTCTCTGTTATTCAAAAAGAAACAGGGAAGGCAAACGGCTTAATTGCTGTACTATATGATGTAACAGAGCAGGAGCGTATAGAACGGGAACGCCGTGAGTTTGTGGCGAATGTCTCTCATGAATTAAGGACGCCATTAACGACGATGCGCAGTTATTTAGAGGCACTTACAGATGGAGCATGGCAGGATCCAAATATTGCACCACAATTTTTAACGGTTACACAAGAAGAAACAGAAAGAATGATTAGACTTGTAAATGCGTTGTTACAGCTATCTAAACTTGATAGTACAGAGCATCGTTTAATGAAAGAATGGGTCGACTTTACTGATTTCTTTAATAATATTATTGATCGCTTTGAAATGTCTAAAGAGCAAAATGTAAGTTTCAAACGATCTTTCTCTAAGAAATCTAGATTTATTGATATGGATACTGACAAAATTACTCAAGTGCTGTATAACATTATTTCTAACGCATTAAAGTATTCACCAGAAGGTGGAACAGTAACATATCGTTTACGTGATCGCGGTGATTTATTAGAAATTAGTGTAAGTGACCAAGGAATGGGTATTCCAAAAGAAAACGTTGATAAAATCTTTGAACGTTTTTATCGCGTAGATAAAGCTCGTTCAAGACAAATGGGTGGTACTGGGCTTGGATTAGCAATTGCAAAAGAAATGATTGAGGCACATGGTGGCTCTATTTGGGCGAAGAGTGAAGAAGGAAAAGGGACAACTATTTATTTCACGTTACCAATGGCAGCAGATGAAGAGGACGATTGGGAATGAGTATGGAAAACTTTAAAACAATAGTTTTAATTAACCTAGTTGTAATTAGCCTATTTCTTACTTTTAACCTATGGACGTATGTGCCAGATTCTACATCCATGCAAAACGCGAAATTTGTGCAGGGAAATGAAGGAATGAACCAAACTAAAATTTCCGATGTTGTCCGTCCTACTTCTATCATCGTGCATAAAGATAAAAATCATTATGGGAGCAGAAGAGAGGCAGATATAGAATCAATCTATAAGCCTCTGGAAGTAGGGGAACTACATGATTTTAAAGAGATATCAATCACTAAGGGTGATTTCCTTTCATATGTGCATGGTGAAGGGAAAGTTGAACTTGTTTTCCCTACCGATATCCCATTTGATGCAGTAAAATCCATGTTTAACATGAAAGAGAAGAGTACAGATAAGCCTAAACATTTTAATCGTATTCTCCTCGATCCTTCTCGAAGTAAGGATCAAGAAATTAAAATTAACTTTGTTTCTGATGGTGATAACTTTAAAATATACGAGGCAAAATTAAGTGGCGTGTATTTAAAAGATATTGTAAATGCCCAAAATCAATTTATAGTATCAGCAAAGCCTTATTTTGATTATCAACTTAATGATATGAAAAAGTTATTTTTACCAGATGGAACGACAGAGTTAAACAATATAACATATATTTCATCTAATTTAGCAGTTGATACGTTTAAGAATGCTCTGTTTAGTGATCCTCGTTATTTAAGTCCGATTACCGAGATGTCGAAAGAAACATTTACAGATGGTATTAGATCCATGGAAATTGAAAACGATCGTCACATGCTAAAGTATAAAAACTCTTCTGTCTTAACTGAGAAAACGATAGATAATTTAATGCTTTTACAAAAAAGCTTTGAATTCGTAAGTGGTCACAGTGGAAGTTTGGATTCATATCGTTTGGACTATATGAATAAAGGAGAGACAGTATTTCGTTTAAATGAAGATGGATATTCAGTATTCAATGAAGATGGATTAGCTGAATTGAGACAAATATGGGGATCAGAAGAAGTAATGGAATATGAAAGACCGTTGCTGTCTTTAAATACTAAAGGTATAGAACAGAAGGTTACTCTTCCGTCAGGGCATGTTGTAATAGCATCCCTAGAAAATAATCCAGAGATAAAGAAACAAGTAATTAAGGATATTGGTATTGGATACAAGTTATCACTAGATGGACAAGTAGTTCGATTACAACCAATTTGGTATGTAAAGCTTGTTGAAGATGAAACAGGTAAACAGAAAATCTATGAGTGGAGTGAGGGAGGACTAAATGGATTGGGATCGGATTAAAACCATATTTATTGTGACCTTTTTTGTTTTGGACCTCTTTCTCATTTTCCAATTCATTCAAAAGCAAGATAGTAATCAATTGGAGCTTATTGCAGAAACAAAGATAGATCAAGAATTAAAAGCAAACAAAATTACGATGGGAAATATCCCTAAAGAACCGAAAAAAGAGTCATTTATTAGAGCAGAAAATAAAGCTTTTAAAGAAGAAGATATACAGTCTTTGAAAAATCAAACAGTGCATATACAAAATATGTACAAGATAGAAAGTAAGCTAAAAGAGCCTTTTTTAAATACGAAATCATTATCAAAAGATAAGTATAATGAATTTTTGAAGAACTATGTATTGGATGGACAAAAGTATGAATTTGGAGCGGTGAAAGACTCTAAAATTTATTTCTTCCAAAAATATAAAGATAAGCCTATTTTCTATAATAATCAGGCGATGATTGTTGTGGAATTAAATGAAAAAAATGAACTTGTTTCATATACGCAGACAATGCTAACTGATTTAAAAGAAATGGGCGAAGGTGAAAAAACGAAAGAGCAAGAAATTATTACGGCTCAAACAGCTTTAGAAAATTTGTATTTAAAAAATAAAATTCATGGAAATACGCATGTTAAAGAAGCGCAAATTGGTTATGCCACTCTTACCGCATCTACTTCTAATAACCAAGTACTGGCTCCAACGTGGAATTTGAAAACGGAGCAGAAGCAGGACTTCTTTGTGAATGCAATTGAAGGACAAGTTATGGAATTAGGAGAAAAGGAAAATCAAGTGGTTGATGAACATACTGGAGTGAGAAAGAATGGGGTTGCATTTTAGCGTACTTGCAAGTGGAAGTACAGGAAATATGCTATACGTAGGAACCGATGAAAAAAAATTACTAGTCGACGCAGGTTTAAGTGGTAAAGCAACAGAGGCTTTATTTAAACAAGCAGAACTGAATATAAATGATGTATCAGGTATTCTTGTAACGCATGAGCATAGTGATCATATTAAAGGTTTAGGTGTACTGGCACGTAAATATGATTTACCTGTTTATGCGAATGAGAAAACATGGAATGCAATGGAACATTTAATAGGAAATATCCCAACTGAACAAAAGTTTATTTTCTCAGTTGGTGATGTGAAAACCTTTGGTGATATTGAAGTCGAGTCATTTGGAGTTTCTCATGATGCGGCAGAACCGATGTTTTATGCTTTCCATAACAATAATAGGAAGTTAGCGCTTATTACAGATACGGGATACGTAAGTGACCGTATGAAAGGCGTTATTAAGGGAGCTAATGCTTTCGTATTTGAAAGTAATCATGATGTAGAAATGCTTCGTATGGGACGTTATCCATGGAGCATTAAACGACGTATTTTAAGTGACGTTGGGCATGTTTGTAATGAGGATGCTGCATTAGCGATGGCAGATGTAATTACAGATGAGACAAAGCATATTTATTTAGCCCATTTAAGCTTAGATAATAACATGAAAGAACTAGCGCGTATGTCAGTATCACAAGTACTAGAGGAAAAAGGATTTGGAGTGGGTGAATCCTTTGAAATTCACGATACAGATCCAAAAATGCCTACAAAAATTCAATACGTATAATTCTTCATTTTAGTAAACAATAAAGGTGAATATAGTTGTTTTCAGGAAGATAGGTGAACAAATATGTCCTTTATTGATGAAGAAAATTATCGTATGAAACGTGCAGGAAAAAAGAAGCACAAAGGTATAGTTCTTTCTAGTATAGCGGGAACAATTGTAGGAGCTTCTTTATTCGCGTTTGGAGCGCCTTTATTTTCAAATTCTGCTGATACGCTTCCGCAAGCTGAAGCAAGCGGAAGTAATATGGCCGAAGCTCAAGGGATTAAACAGATTAGCTTTGTAGATGCTGTTGATCGTGCATCTGAAGCTGTTGTGGGTGTTATTAACATTCAACGAGATAACTTTTCAGAGGCAGATTCAGAGGCCGGTACAGGATCAGGAGTAATTTATAAAAAGACAGATGGTCAAGCTTATATTGTAACGAATAATCATGTTGTAGCTGGAGCGAATCGTATTGAAGTAAGTCTAAGTGACGGTAAGAAGGTTCCTGGAAAAGTATTAGGAACCGATGTAGTCACAGACTTAGCTGTATTAGAGATAGATGCAAAGCATGTGAAAAAAATAATTGAAATTGGCGATTCTAATACTGTTCGCAGAGGAGAGCCAGTTATTGCGATTGGAAACCCGCTTGGACTGCAATTTTCTGGAACAGTTACACAAGGCATTATTTCAGCTAATGAACGTATTGTCCCTGTAGATTTAGATCAAGATGGACATTATGATTGGCAAGTAGAAGTGTTACAAACAGATGCAGCGATTAATCCCGGGAATAGTGGCGGTGCGCTTGTAAATGCAGCAGGACAATTAATTGGTATTAATTCAATGAAAATTGCTGCAAAAGAAGTAGAAGGAATCGGCCTTGCTATTCCGGTGACTAGAGCTGTTCCGATTATGAATGAACTTGAGAAGTATGGAAAAGTAAGAAGACCATATGTTGGGATTGAACTTAGGTCATTAAATGAAATTCCAAACTATTATTGGTCAAAAACATTACATTTACCAGGTACTGTAACAGAGGGAGTTTGTATTTTGGATGTGAAAAGTCCTTCGCCAGGTGCGGATGCTGGTTTAAGAGAACATGATGTTATTGTGGCGGTAGATGGAAAACCGATTCGCGATATTATTGGATTCCGTACGGCCTTATATGATAAGGAAATTAATGATAAAATGACTCTTACGTTTTATCGTGGCACAAAAAGAGTAACAACAACAGTGAAATTAGGCATTCAAAAGTATTAAAAACAGGAGGGCCTACCTCCTGTTTTCTATTGTAGAAAAGTGAGGTGAAGAAAATGAATTTACCTTGTTGTTTAGAGCATGTTGAATTAGCGTTAGATATTATTGTGGATGAGTGTGAAGTTGCGCCAGTTATCAACAATGTGGATAACTCGAAAAAAGAGAAAAAAACATGTGAATTTTGTCAAAATGAGGCGACATATGTTGTATCGAACACAGATTCTCACACAATATGTGGGTAGCATTTGTGGATATGTGGATAAGTTTTGTGGATAACATGTTTGTAAGGTGGAGGATACGTGTGAATATCTCGATTATTTCAATTGGGAAATTAAAAGAAAAATATTTGAAACAAGGTATAGCAGAATACTTAAAACGATTATCTGCATACGCAAAAGTAGAAGTAATTGAATTGCCTGATGAAAAGGCGCCAGAAAATTTAAGTGAAGCAGAAATGTTAATTGTAAAGGAAAAAGAAGGTATACGTATACTGGATAAAATTTCGGATGACACGCATGTGATTGCATTAGCTATAGAAGGAAAGCAAAAGTCATCAGAAGAATTCGCGATAAGTCTAGATCGCCTTGCTACATACGGAAAGAGTAAAGTCGCATTTGTAATTGGTGGATCACTTGGACTAAGCTCAGAAGTGATGAAGCGTTCAAATGAATCACTTTCTTTTTCAAAGATGACATTACCACACCAATTAATGCGATTAGTGTTGCTTGAGCAAGTGTATAGAGCGTTTCGGATTAATCGTGGTGAACCGTATCATAAGTGATGTATTCTATATAAAACACTGATATTATCATATTTATTTTATTATGCCTATAACTGGAGGCTATGTGAATGGTAAGTGATCAGACGAGATATTCTAGGCTCGCGAATATAACAAAAATAATAAATACGAAATTAGAACTACGTGACGTATTGCAGCGTGTGACAATGGCGATATCAGAGGAGATTGTTAGGTGCGACGCTGTTGGAATTTATTTACCCCAGGAAGATGGAACATTTAGAGGGTTTGCAGGAAAACCAGAGACTATAAATTGTGTAACGCTCGATACTCAAGTAATTGATCCTGAAATAGACTTACTGGCAAAAGAAGTTATTGAAACGAAAAGAACCATCTATATTCCTGATACCTCAAAGGATCATCGACCAGATCCGAGACCGGTTAATGCATTCAAAATTAAGTCCTTATTAGCTCTGCCTATCTCATTTGGGCAAGAGTTATTTGGTCTGGTTTTTTTATTTGATTATGGAATTCCGATGAACTTAACAGATTCAGAAATTCAAAGTGTTGAAGCTTATGTAAATATGGCTGCGGTTGCAATTCAAAACGCAAATAATTTAAAACAAAAGGAAAACCTTATTGCTGAGAAACAACTGTTACTAAATGTTACACGTGATTTATCGATGTGTTCCTCGATACAGGAGAGTTTTGATAAATGCTTTTTTTACCTAGAACAGATTTTAGAGAGTAAAAATATGACTGCTCATCTTCTAGATCCGCTAGACAAAACAACAATTAAAACAACGAAATTAAGTAAGGACTGTCATTGGACAGAAGCGGATTGGACAGAGAAAAGCTATGAAGCCAAGATCCAAGAGGTTATTCAAACAAAAAATATAGATAGTAAGGGTCTATTGATGATTCCATTGGTTTCAATGGGAGAAGTATTAGGGGTAATCGTCGTTGGCAAAGAAGGAAAAGCTCACAATTATGATGATTCCCAACTTCAACTAGCAAAATCTATCGTTGATGCCACAGCCCCTACGTTTTCGAATTTGTTGTATATGGATCAACTAGAGAGCATAGTGGAAGAGCGAACGAGAGAGCTAGCTGCTGCTAATGAAAAAGTTACAAGTGTGATTGAATGTATTACGGATGGATTTTTTATTTTAAATAATAAATGGGAATTTACGTACGTAAATAAGCACCAATATTTTCCGCAAAGAAAAACAGCAAAAGATGTATTAGGAAAGAATATATGGAATGTTTTCCCGAGTGAAATTGAAACAGTTATGTATAAGGAATTTCATCGTGCGATGTCAGAGCGAACTACAGTTCATTTCGAATTTCTTTCTACTGCAGATGAATATTGGCACGAAGTTATTGCATACCCATATGATGATGGTATTTGTTGTATTTTTAAAAACATAACGGAAAAAAAGAAATATGAACAGGAATTGAAAAGATTATCCAATATAGATTTAATAGGGCAAATGGCAGCAGGTATCAGCCATGAAATTAGAAATCCAATGACAACAGTACTGGGATTTTTACAGTTATTAAAAGAAGAGAATACCTATGAGAAACATAATAAGTACTTTCATTTAATGATTGAAGAACTTAACCGTGCCAATTCTATTATTACTGAATTTCTCTCAATGGGTAATACAAGGAAATTGGATTTGCAGATGTTAGATTTAAATTCAATTATCCGCGATATTATTCCTTTAATAAAGATTGATACGTACAATCAAAATAAATATATTCAAGTCGATACAAATGACATTCCAGAATTACTTTTAAATCGTAATGAGATACGGCAATTATTAATGAATCTATATCGTAATGGCTTAGAAGCGATGAATACAGGGAAAGTTCTAACCATTAGCACTTACAAAGAAGGTCAAAATTGTGTGGTGCTTGCAGTGCGGGATCAAGGAAAAGGTATCAGGCCTGAAGTATTAGAGAAACTGGGTACGCCGTTTTACACGACCAAAGATAATGGAACTGGATTGGGGTTAGGTGTATGTTATGCCATTGCTGCCCGCCATAATGCAAAAATAGAAATTCAAACAGGATCGGAAGGCACTACCTTTTTTGTTAAATTTAATTATGAAAATAATAAAAAATAACCTTATTTAGAATAGTTACGATGAGCCGTATCATAAATAAATTTATTCTTTGTATATAAAAGGATAAAAAGACCATTGGACAAAAATTACCGATGGTCTTTTAAATATTATTAGATGGTGTGTAGATTTCCTAAAATAAGTATGTTTCTATTTCCATAAAAATATGCTGTAATATGAAGAGGAAAAAGTATAAGTAGTTAGAGAAGTGAGGAATTAAAGGTGAAGAAGTTTAAGAAGTTTTACTTGGAGATTACGAGTGTATGTAATCTTGCGTGTAGCTTTTGTCCGCCGACGGAAAGGCAGAAGCAATTCATTTCTGTGGAGGATTTTGCTAAAAGATTAGACCAAATTAAACCTCACACAGACTACATTTATTTGCACGTGAAGGGTGAGCCGTTGCTCCATCCGAAAATAGATCAACTATTAGACTTAAGTCATGAAAAAGGATTTAAAGTTAATATTACAACGAACGGAACGTTAATTAATAAGAGAAGACATAGGCTGTTAAATAAGCCTGCGTTAAGACAAATGAATTTTTCACTGCATAGTTTTGATGGACATCCAGGTTCGCAAGATAAAGAGGGCTATGTAAGGAGTATACTTTCCTTCATTAGGGAAGCGACAAGTCAATCAGATTTAATTGTATCGTTAAGGTTATGGAATTTAACTCAGGATAATAAAACAAATGCTGAAATCCAGAAAAATAGAGAGTTATTATCTATAATTGAAAATGAATTTGATCTAGCTTATCAAATTGAAGAGAAGCTTACACCAGGAAAAGGTATAAAAATTGCAGAACGTGTCTTTATTAATCAAGACTATGAATTCCAGTGGCCAGCATTACATGAGGAAGAGGATGATGGGAAAGGATTCTGTCATGGACTTCGTAATCAAGCGGGTATTTTAGCGAATGGAACAGTTATTCCTTGTTGTTTAGATGGTGAAGGGATTATTAACCTTGGGAATATTAATAATGATTCATTTTCTAACATTATTGAAGGTGAAAGGGCAACAAACATTGTCGATGGATTTTCGAAAAGAGTTGCGGTTGAAGAACTTTGCAGGAAATGTGGATATCGCAAACGTTTTGGGAAGTAAATATGAAATAAGCCCTCATTAAAGCGAGGGCTTATTTTTTTATTCTTGATAAGAATGCTCTAATTCATCAATTAATGAACCAACGTAAGAAACAGCTTTACGGATTGCATCTGGTTTTGACATATCTACTCCGGCATGTTTCATTAGTTCAAGTGGTTTCATTGTACCACCAGCACGAAGCACATCTAACCAGCGATCAATAGCAGGTTGTCCTTCCTCTTTAATCATTTGAGCTACTGCAGTGGATGCAGTGAGGCCTGCGGAATATGTATAAGCATATAGACCCATATAATAATGAGGCTGACGCATCCAAGTTAAGCCCGCACCTTCATCGATTTCTACAGAATCTCCCCAGAATGTCGAAAGGACATTTGTTTTAATTTCAGTTAAAGTTGTAGCTGTAAGGGCCTGTCCTTTTTCTGCTAGAGCATATACTCTACGTTGATATTCACCCTCAAGTAAATGAGTAACAAAGTTGTGATAATATGTGCCAAGTAGTTGTAGAATGACCCATCTGCGCATTCTCTTATCGTCAGTAGTCGCTAGTAAATGCTGAGCTAATAGTAATTCATTCATGGTTGATGGTGCTTCAACAAAGTACATAGATGGGCGTACGTTCATGATACGTTGGTTTTTATTTGCTAAATAGAAATGACCAGCATGTCCAAATTCATGTGCTAATGTAAAGCATCCACGCATCGTATTTTGCCATGTAATTAAAATATAGGGATGAGAGCCGTATGGACTTGAGCAAAATGCCCCTGTTGATTTGCCTACGTTATCTGCAAGATCTACCCATCTTTCTTTGAATCCTTTTTGGATTATGGAACTATATTCATCGCCTAATACTTTTAAAGAATCTTGAATGAGCGTGCCTGCTTCTTCATAAGTAATCGCCGGATTAAATTCGGGATCTAAAGGTGCATGTAAGTCACAGAAAAGCATTTGATCGAGTCCTAATACTCTCTTTTTTAAATCTGCAAAACGGCGCATATGAGGTGCTAGTTCTTTATAAATAATATCAAGTTGGTTGTTATACATTTCAAGTGGAACCTTTTGTGGTTCTAATAGCATATGAGTAACGGATTCATATTTACGTAAACGAGAAAGTGTTACTTGTTTTTTTACTTCAGTAGCATATGTTGTGGCAATTGTATTTTTATATCGTTTTAGTGTGGAAACAAATGATGAATATGCTTTTCGACGTATATATGTGCTTGGAGAAAATTCATATTTGCTTTCAAATAATGAGAATGAAACAGGAAGTTCGTTTCCTTGTTCGTCTTGTATAGAAGTGAAATCCATATCGGCCAATTTAGTCATGCCGTAAATTTTGTATGGAGAACTATGAACTTCGCCAAGTGCAGCAAGTGCTTCTTCTGTTTCAGGAGAGAGAGTGTGCTGTCTTTTTTGTAGTATTTCTAGTAAAGATTTACGGAAAGGTTCGAGTTTTGTTTCTTCAGTTAAACATCTTTCAATTGTTCCTTCGTCGAATGAGAGGATTTCATTATGAATAAAGGATAGTGCAGTATGTACTTTCGTCCATAAAGCAGAAATTTTGGAAGAGTTCGCTTGAATACTTGGATTTGTACGATCAGTAGCTTCTTTTAAATTTGCATATGAGTACAGTTTTGTTAACGTCATTAAAAGCTCTTCTTCTAAAAGTAGGCAATTTAATAAAGTGTGGGAGCTAGTATGTAAATGCCCTTTAAATGAATCAAGTTTCTGTATATCATTTTCCAATGCGTTTAATGCAGTATGCCATTCGGCATCAGAATTATACAAATCGGATAAATCCCATGTTAGTTCAGCGGGTACCTCTGCGCGATTAAGGCGATTTTCTATTACATTTTTCAAGTCGTATCTCCCCCTTATTAAGACTATCTAAACACATAATACTAGAAAATTCAGTTAAATTAAAATGTTTTACATTTTCATATACAAAAAAGAAGGACAAGCATGAAAATGCTTGTCCTTCGAGTTAATTTAAGAATTAATATACTTTGTCACCATTGAAAATCGAGTTTTTCACGACAACATAATCTACAGTACGAATAGCGTCTAATTTTGTTCCGCCAGCGTAAGAGATAGAAGATTGAAGATCTTGTTCCATTTCGATTAACGTATCTTCTAAAGAACCTTTATGCTCAACGAACATTTTCTTACCTTCAACGTTTTTCTTCTCACCCTTTTGGAATTCAGAAGCAGAACCGAAGTATTCTTTATAAAGTTTTCCATCTCTTTCAATTGTTTCCCCTGGAGACTCTTCGTGACCAGCAAATAGAGAACCGATCATGACCATAGTTGCCCCAAAGCGAATAGATTTAGCTACGTCGCCGTGTGTACGAATACCACCATCAGCGATAATTGGCTTACTTGCAGCTTTTGCACACCAGCGAAGTGCAGCTAGCTGCCAACCACCAGTTCCGAAGCCTGTTTTAATTTTAGTAATACAAACTTTACCAGGTCCAATACCAACTTTTGTTGCATCGGCACCAGCATTTTCTAATTCTCTTACCGCTTCTGGAGTTCCAACGTTTCCAGCGATAACGAAGCTCTCTGGTAAATGTTTTTTAATATGTTGAATCATGTTGATCACAGCATTAGAATGACCGTGTGCGATATCAATCGTGATATATTCAGGTGTAAGTTGCTCAGCAGCTAATTGTTGTACGAATTCATATTCGTCCTCTTTTACACCAACGCTGATAGAAGCGATTAATCCACGTGATTGCATATCTCTAATGAATGAGATTCGTTTCTCTGGTTGGAAACGATGCATGATATAAAAGTAGTTGTTCTCAGCTAAATAAGTTGCAATTCTTTCATCAATAATCGTTTGCATATTTGCAGGCACGACAGGTAATTTAAATTTATGTTTTCCTAAAGTGACAGTTGTATCACATTCAGAGCGGCTATTTACAATACATTTTGCAGGAATTAATTGAATATCTTCATAGTCAAATACGTTTTCCATCATTTACACCCCTAAAATACGAATATTTTATTTTTATTAATCAAAAATGTTCGTCCATAGGATAATTTACATTATTTTTATTAAGAAGTCAAAGGATTTCTTAACATTTTTTAAAAAAGTAGATTTTACATCTGAAAAAAAACGTTAAAAACGAATTTAAAACATTTTTTTGTTTTTATTGTTCGTTTATGGGAAGGGTTGAAAAATTAAGATAATTATACAAGGTTGTATGTATTCTTTTTATTTTTTTGATTGGATGTAGGATACTATAAAAAGGTTAATGCTAACAATACGAGCAAAAGATGTTATCAAGTAGTTGAACAATATATGAAATGAAAAGGTTTATTTCTATATAAAAAGATGAATCTGGCATGATTCACCTTTTATGTGAGGTTTCAAGTATAATAAGTAGGGTGATAGTAACGTATACAAAAGATAAAAAAGAAAATAATACAGAATAAAATGAGGTTAATATATGAGTAAAAAAAGTTTTTCTGATTATAAATTAAGTAAGGAAATTGTAAGGGCACTTACTGGGTTAGGGTATGATCATCCAACAGAAGTACAAGGTGAGGTTATTCCAGTTGCATTACAAAAGAAGGATCTTGTTGTGAAGTCCCAGACTGGAAGTGGAAAAACAGCTTCATTTGGTATTCCACTTTGTGAAATGGTGGAGTGGGAAGAGAATAAACCACAAGCATTAGTTTTAACACCAACGAGAGAGCTTGCGGTACAGGTAAAAGAAGATATTACAAATATAGGTCGATTCAAAAGGATTAAGGCTGCGGCAGTTTATGGGAAATCTCCATTTGCACGTCAAAAATTAGAATTAAAGCAAAAGACACATATTGTAGTTGGGACTCCTGGTCGTGTGTTGGATCATATTGAGAAGGGTACCCTTTCTTTAGAGTGTTTGAAGTATTTAGTTATTGATGAAGCAGATGAGATGCTAAATATGGGCTTTATCGATCAAGTAGAGGCAATTATTGATGAATTACCTACAAAAAGAATGACGATGTTATTTTCAGCAACACTTCCAGAAGATGTTGAGAAATTGTCTCGTACATATATGAATTCACCAACTCATATTGAAATTAAAGCGGCTGGGATTACGACGGATAAAATTGAACATACTCTTTTTGAGGTGATAGAAGACGAGAAGCTTTCACTACTTAAAGATGTAACAACGATTGAGAATCCTGATAGCTGTATTATTTTCTGCCGTACACAAGAAAATGTAGATCATGTATATAGACAATTAAAACGAGCTAACTATCCCTGTGACAAAATACATGGTGGTATGGTACAAGAAGATCGTTTTGAAGTCATGGATGATTTTAGAAAAGGAAAATTCCGTTATTTAGTAGCAACAGATGTAGCTGCGAGAGGAATTGATATTGATAATATTACACATGTTATTAATTATGATATTCCACTTGAAAAAGAAAGCTATGTACATCGTACTGGAAGAACGGGACGAGCTGGAAATAGTGGAAAAGCTATTACATTTATAACACCATATGAAAATAGATTTTTAGAAGAGATTGAGGAGTATATTGGATTTGAAATTCCAAAGGCAATTGGACCTTCAAAAGAAGAAGTTATGAAAGAGAAAGCTGCATTTGAAGAAAAGATACATGCTAAACCAATTATAAAGAAAGATAAAAATGCAGACATCAACAAAGGCATTATGAAGCTGTACTTTAATGGCGGGAAGAAAAAGAAAATTAGGGCGGTAGATTTCGTCGGTACAATTGCTAAAATTAAAGGTGTTACAGCAGAAGATATAGGTATTATTACGATACAAGATAATGTTTCTTATGTTGAAATATTAAATGGAAAAGGACCACTCGTCTTGAAAGTCATGAAGACTACAACGATTAAAGGGAAACAACTAAAAGTTCATGAAGCAATTAAGTAAATAAAAAACTATCCACTTTAATAGGTGGATAGTTTTTTATTTATGATTCTTTTAAATCATCCACTAGTTGCTCCGCTAAACGTCTATACATATTACTCATAGTCACGAAGGATGTTAGTAGTAGAAATTTTTCTAGCTTTGTATCTTCTAAGGAAGAAATCTCATTTACTTCTGTAACACGGTTATTTACGTCTTGTTTAAAGCTTTCGACATTGCTTTCAGTAAGAGCAAGATAATTTTTGTATAACGTATTTAATTCGAATGAATCATCATTTAATAAGGAGTCATTTATAGTTTCTAATGAACTTTTTATATCGTTAATGGAGAGAGCTCCCTTTAATTGATAAATTAGGCTAATTAAAATCATATGCTCTTTTGAATACTTTTTATTTTTGATGGGGATGAATAGTTTTCCTTTTGCGTAATTATTAATCATGGTTTTAGTTAATACTTTTTCATCATCAGTTCTCGTTGTATCTGCATAAGTATTCTCAAATAGTTGAACAACTTGATCTACATATAAGTCAACATTTGGAATATCCTCAAGTTTAATGTTTTTTTCTAAATGCAATGTCTCAAGTAATTCATTTATATTTTCCACGTAGAATCCCTCACTTTTATAACTTAGTGGAACTTAATGTTTAATATATCTTTAAATATGGTATTACGAAACAAATGAATTGTAAATGTTGACCTTAAAAAGAAATGTGTATATAATTACATGTAGTTATCAAAACTACATGTAATTATATGAGGGGTGTTATTATGAATGCTTATGTAAGGGAACCGGTTAATGCATTTACTCACTTAGGTGGAGCAATATTATCATTTATTGCCTTATTAGCTATGCTTGTGAAAGTTTCTATCAAGATGCCATCATTTGCTGCAATTACAGCTGTTATTTTGTTTGGTATTGGAATGATGGTCCTTTATACGGCGTCAGCTGTGTATCATAGTGTTGTGGCCAATGAACGTGTTATTTACTTCTTTAGGAAGCTAGATCATTCTATGATTTTTATATTAATTGCAGGTACATATGCACCCTTTTGCTTAATTACATTAAATTCAGCAAGTGGTTTACTATTATTTTGTTTAGTCTATGCAACTGCGATTTGTGGCATTGTATTTAAAATGTTTTGGTTTAATTGTCCAAGATGGTTATCGACAGCAATTTATATTACGATGGGTTGGTTAATTGTGTTATTCTTTGCACCGTTAGCTGAGAATTTAAGTACAGGAGGCATTATTTTCTTAGTACTTGGGGGCATTTTTTATACAATTGGTGGATTTATTTATGGAACAAAGCCAAAATGGTTAGAGTTTAAATATATGGGGCATCATGAAATTTTTCATGTTTTTGTATTATTAGGTAGTCTTGCGCATTTTCTAAGTGTATATTGTTATGTAATTTAATAAAAAAACGCCACATAATAAAAATTATGTGGCGTTTTTTTATTACCTGATTAGAATCGTATATGTTATAAATTTATTATGGGATAAAATGTAAGTTTCTGTGTTCGCATGTTAAACATAGGATAAGAAATATGTGATATACTTTGAGAAGTTTATAATGAATGAAATATGGAGGACTATAATTATGGCAATACTTGTAACAGGTGGAGCAGGATATATTGGTAGTCATACATGTGTAGAATTACTAAATAGCGGTTACGAAGTTATAGTAGTGGATAATCTTTCGAATAGCTCGGTAGAATCTATAAATCGAGTGAAAGAAATAACAGGAAAACAATTTAAGTTTTATAAAGAAGATGTTTTAAATCGCGAAGCGCTTGACGCAATTTTTGAAGAAAATGCAATTGAAGCAGTTATTCACTTTGCAGGATTTAAAGCTGTAGGGGAGTCAGTAGCGATTCCATTAACATATTATCATAACAACATTACAAGCACGTTAGTGCTATGTGAAGTAATGCAGAAACATAATGTAAAGAAGATAATCTTTAGTTCATCTGCAACTGTATATGGTATCCCGGAAACGTCACCGATTACGGAGGAGTTTCCATTAAGTGCAACAAATCCATATGGTCAAACGAAATTAATGATTGAGCAAATTATGCGTGATGTAGCATTTGCAGATGCAGAATGGAGTATCGCATTACTTCGCTATTTCAATCCATTTGGTGCACACGAAAGTGGGCGTATCGGAGAAGATCCAAATGGAATCCCAAATAACTTAATGCCATATGTAACGCAAGTAGCGGTAGGTAAGTTAAAAGAATTAAGCGTATTCGGAAATGACTATCCAACGAAAGATGGAACAGGAGTCCGTGATTACATCCATGTTGTGGACTTAGCAAATGGTCACGTAAAGGCGCTTGAGAAAGTACTGAGTACAACGGGAGTAGATGCTTATAACCTGGGAACAGGTATGGGCTATAGTGTACTAGAGATGGTTGAAGCGTTTGAAAAAGTTTCGGGTAAGAAAGTTCCTTATAAAATTACAGAGCGTCGCCCAGGTGATGTGGCAGTATGTTTTGCTGATGCATCGAAAGCAAAGCGTGAATTAGGCTGGGAGGCAACACGCGGATTAGAAGAAATGTGTGCAGATTCTTGGAAATGGCAATCAAATAATAAAAATGGCTATTTAAAAGTTTAATGATGAATATAAAAAAATGACCTTTGCATAAAAGCAAGAGGTCATTTTTTATTAATTTTATTAGCGAACCTAGAAAAGAACGTTCGCTGTTTTAAATGATGTGATTTTACAATATCTTATGCTAGAAGGTAGTAGAATGAGATAGAGGAATGTATTATTTTATTAATTTTTTATAGAAATTGAAAGCGTATTATTGAAAAGTATTCCAACACTTGTATCATTGATAGAGTCCGTTTATAATCAAGGAATCCTAGTTCATGTTTTAATAGGATTATTTATTATTGAAAGCGTTTTAAGTTCGCTCCTTTTTGAGGTAGGAGGTCTGACTTATTTGAATGAAAAATTATGTATGTAGTTTTAAATGGGAAGAAAAATAATATAAGTATCACTTTATAGTGTGGGGAGGTTAAAAGTGTGAAAGGTAAAGATTTTCACACGAATATATATGGGTTATGTAGGATTATTACTTTCAGGGGCAGCTTTATTTTTAAATAGTCTTGTTATATTAGGGAAAGCAGAGATGAAAAGTGCGGGTGTTTTTAATTTATTTGTGGGTGCACTACAAATTATTATTCCGTTTTATTTGATCATGATTTCTGACCAAAGCAATTGGACAGTGTATTCATATGCGGCTACTTTCTTATTTGGATTAACTTATTTATATGTAGGTGTTACTTTTATAAAAGGAATGGATAGTAGTGGTCTAGGATGGTTTTGTATTTGGGTAGCAATTATAGCCTTATTCTATATGGTTGTTTCATTTGTTCAATTCCATGATGTTGTTAATGCGTTAACGTGGTTTATGTGGGCATTACTTTGGTATTTATTCTTTGTATTAAATACACAAAAGAAGAACATTAATCAATATCTTGGAAGGATTGCCTTCGTACAATCATGGGTAACATTGACTTTACCTTCACTCTTTTATTTTATGGGAGTGTGGGGAGAGGGATTTGTATATGAACTATGGGTTTATGTATCAGTAATTTCTATTTTGTACTTCTGTTATTGTATTTATAAATATCGAGTACGTTAATATATTTTCTGTAGAAAAGCATGGAATCGTTAAACGAATTCCATGCTTTTTATATTTTGGCACTTATAATAGAGAGGTAGTATTTTACAATTTGCTAAAATGGGGATGATGAAGTTGAAAAAAGTATTGGTGCTAGGGGGAACAAGATTTTTTGGTAAACATTTAGTAGAAGCACTTTTGCAAGAGGGGCACGATGTAACGATTGCGACGAGGGGAGTTACTGAAGATTCTTTTGGTAGCACAGTAAAAAGAATAATTATTGATAGAGAAGATGGAAAGCTACTAGAAAAGCGTCTAGAAGGAAAAAGTTATGATATTGTATACGATAATTTATGCTATAGCTCGAATGCAGCGAAGATAACATGTGAAGTGTTACGAGGGAAAACGAAGAAATATGTTATGACATCTTCAATGGCCGTCTATGAACCTGCCCTAAGCTTATCAGAAGAAGACTTTAATCCGTACGATTATGCAATCGCGTATGGAGATAGGAATGACTTCAATTATGGTGAAGGAAAGAGATTAGCTGAAGCCGTTGTATTTCAACAAGCAACATTCCCAGTTGTTGCAGTTCGTTTTCCAGTTGTTATTGGAGAAAACGATTATACGAAAAGGTTACAATTTTACGTTGAATGTATTGTGAACCAAAAACCTATCGTTGTGGATCATGTAGATGGAACTTTGTCATTTATACATGAAAAAGAGGCAGGAGAGTTTCTAGCTTGGTGCGGAATGGAAAATGTGAAAGGGCCAATTAACGCCTGTAGTAACGGGGTAGTTTCTACGGAAGAAATTATTCATTTCATAGAAGAGAAGACAGGAATAAAAGCACTCATTCAGAAAGCTGGGGAAAATATAGCTCCTTATAATGAGGTAACTAACTGTACATTACATAATGGAAAGGCTCGTGAATTCGGATTTTTGTTCCGAGAGCTGAAACTAGAAATGAAAAATGTTTTAAAACATTATATAAATACAATGAAGTAATCATAAATCCCCCGGTGGCAATCCGGGGGATTCTGGAGGATTTCGACAATACTGATTTTACATTACCAAATTTACCTTATACGTACGACTAATGTTTTTGTGATTGTATTGCTTGTAAATACTTCTCGTTTACTTGGTCCCAGTTTACTGTATGCCACCAGTTGGTAACAAACTCTGGGCGCCTATTTTGATACTTTAAATAATAAGCATGTTCCCATACATCAATTACGAGTAAGGGGATTTTCCCTTCTTGCAAAGGCGTATCTTGATTTGGTGTACTCATAACAGAGAGTTCCTCACCGTCAAGAACAAGCCATCCATAGCCACTTCCAAAACGACTAATAGCTGCTTTGGAAAGTTGATCTTTTAAGTTGTCAAAGGTATTGAAATAATAATCAATTACTTTTGCAACGTCTCCATTAGGCTCACCGCCACCTCGTGGGCTCATCACTTCCCAAAAAAGACTATGACAATAGTGACCACCACCGTTATTTCGTACAGCTGTAACAATTTCCTTCGGTAAAGTATCTAAATTACATAGCAATTCTTCTAAAGATTTATTATGTAATTCAGTATAATTTTCTAAAGTAGCATTTAAATTGTTTACGTATGTCGCATGGTGCTTTCCATGATGAATGGAAAGTGTATTGCTATCAATATGTGGCTCTAGTTCATCATAGTCATATGAAAGCTTTGGCAATTGAAATGAAGACATAACATTACCTCCTTTCTATTTAAAAAGTTGGTCTAGGTAAAAATACTTTACCTGAGTCAAAAATACACCCATTTTCCATATAAGTCAATAGTAAGTTCATTAATTTTCTGAAAAATATTACAATAAAAGTAACACTCTCACTTTCATTTGTGACTCCTATCCTTTTTGCTTATACTGTAAAGTAGCAGGGTTTTGTTGAAATAGAAGGAGATTGTTTATGAGTAAAACGAAACAATTAATAGAGGAAGCAAGTAATTTTATTACGATTTGTTATAAGGAGCTTCATAAAGAACAATTGATAGAAGAACGTATAAAAGAAATTCAAATTGAGATAGAGAAGACAGGGACATATGAGCATACATTTGAAGAACTTGTTCATGGTTCACGAATGGCATGGCGTAACAGTAATAGATGTATTGGAAGACTATTTTGGAGTAAGATGCACATATTAGATGCGCGCGAAGTAAATGATGAAGAAGGTGTATATAATGCATTAATTCATCATATTAAATATGCAACGAACGACGGGAAAGTTAAACCAACCATTACGATTTTTAAGCAATATCAAGGTGAAGAAAATAATATAAGAATTTATAATCACCAATTGATTCGATATGCAGGATATAAAACAGAAACGGGAGTGATTGGTGATTCTCATTCCGCTACATTTACGGACTTTTGTCAGGGGCTTGGTTGGCAAGGAGAAGGTACGAATTTCGATGTATTGCCACTTGTGTTCTCTATAAACGGGAAGGCGCCTACATATAAAGAAATTCCGAGAGAAGAAGTAAAAGAAGTGCCAATTGAACACCCAGAATACCCTATTTCATCACTTGGAGTAAAATGGTATGGTGTTCCAATGATTTCAGATATGCGTTTAGAAATTGGCGGTATTTCTTATACAGCCGCTCCGTTCAATGGATGGTATATGGGAACAGAAATTGGGGCGCGCAACTTAGCAGATCATGATCGTTATAATTTACTTCCGGCTGTTGCGGAGATGATGGATTTAGATACATCGAGAAACGGTACCTTATGGAAAGATAGGGCGCTAATTGAGTTGAATATTGCCGTACTACACTCCTTTAAAAAACAAGGAGTTAGTATTGTTGATCACCATACTGCTGCACAACAATTTCAGCAATTTGAGAAGCAAGAAGCTGCTTGTGGTCGTGTTGTAACAGGTAATTGGGTATGGCTTATTCCGCCATTATCTCCAGCTACCACTCACATTTATCATAAACCGTATCCGAATGAAATTTTGAAGCCAAATTTCTTTCATAAATAATATTTAGTGCAGTTTTTTTCTGCAAAATATATTTTTTTTAATTACTGTTATGTAGCAAATGGAAGCCTTTACTCTCGGTTATTTTTGGAAGAGGCTTTTTGAACCAAGGAGTACCTTATGTTATAATCAAATTTCTGTTTCGAAGACCTTATAGAAATATAAGGTCTTTTGTTTTGCTTTTTTATGTAAGAGGAAGAGAATTTTTCTTTTTAATAAGGGATTTGGCATATTTTTAGGGACAACATAAGTATGTGGGAAGTCGATAAAATGTTATGCATATATAATTATTATGTTTTAGGTTTAAACAATAAAACATAATAAAGTTGTTTTTTTAGATTGCTAAGGAAGGAGGAAGTATAAATGAGGATGAAGAGTCGAAAAACTGATTGGCCTGTATTTATTATTAGTGGTGGTTCACTTTTATTATTTGTAATTGCAGTTTTTTTGAACAAGGATTATGTAGAGAGTGCGATTAATAAAAGTTTCGCTTTTTCAATTAAATATTTCGGTGCCTTCTGGCAAGTTTTATTATTAGGTACATTTATTGTTGCGATGTGTATGGCTTTCTCCAAATATGGGAGAGTTAAGCTTGGGGGATTAGAAAAACCTGAGATTAGTACGGCAAAATGGCTTGCTATTATTATGTCTACATTACTTGCTGGAGGTGGCGTTTTTTGGGCAGCAGCAGAGCCAATGTATCATTTGATGACGGTGCCACCAATACATGATGGTATATCTGCTGGAACGAAAGAAGCAGTCATGCCTGCTTTAGCACAAAGTTATATGCATTGGGGATTTTTAGCATGGACGATTTTAGGTACAATTAGTGCGGTAGTTATGATGTATGGACATTATCATAAAGATATGCCGCTAAAACCTCGAACACTTTTATATCCTATTTTTGGGGAAAAATTAAGAAAGAGCCTGCTTGGAACGATAATTGATGCAGCTGCAATTATTGCAGTAGCTGCAGGTACAATTGGCCCAATTGGATTTTTAGGTTTACAAGCAAGTTATGGATTACAAGAATTATTTGGAATTTCTGATGTGTTTACTACTCAATTAGCAATTATTGTTTGTGTGGTGGCCGTGTCTACCATATCGGCAGTAACAGGTATTGATAAAGGGATTCAAATTATAAGTAATTTAAATGTTAGATTAGCAATTGTGTTAATGGCATTCATATTACTATTTGGGCCAGGTGGATTTATTATTGATTCGTTTGTTTCTTCGTTTGGATTTTATGTAAATGAGTTTATACCGATGAGCACATACCGTGGTGATACAAGTTGGTTAGGATCTTGGACAATCTTTTTCTGGGGATGGTTTATTGGATACGGACCAATGATGGCAATTTTAGTGAGTCGAATTTCAAGAGGGAGAACGATTCGAGAAATCATCGTTGCAATTGGAATTATCGCACCTATTATTACAATATTTTGGTTTACTATATTAGGTGGATCAGGCGTGTTTTATGAGTTGATGAATCCTGGGTCTATCTCGGACGCATTAAGTGAATCTGGTATGCCGGCAGCTATGATTGCAATTACAGGGCAATTGCCACTTTCTAATATTATTGGACCAGCATTTCTTTTATTAACAATTTTATTTGTAGTGACAACAGGAGATTCAATGGCGTATTCCATTTCAATGGCAGTGACTGGAGACGGAGATCCTAGAATTAGTTTGCGAATTTTTTGGTCGCTTATTATGGGCGCAGTTGCAGCAATTCTTTTATATATGGGTGAAGGAAGTATTAATGCGCTACAATCGTTTATCGTGGTGACGGCAGTTCCGGTATCAATTTTGTTATTCCCAATGCTATGGTTAGCGCCTAAAGTTGCGGGAGAATTAGCATTAAAACAAGGTATTGTAAAAGAAGAAGATAAAACTGCATTCTTATTTCAGAAGGCTAGTAAATCAAAATAAATAAAAACGTAAAAGAGGAAGCATCTTAAATGAGATGCTTCCTCTTTTACGTTTAATCTAATACTTTTCCCTTTGTTTCTGGTACACATAGTAGCATTGTAATTAACCCGATTGGGTAGATGATAAAAATCAAGGACAATGCTCCAAGTAGGTTGCCACCTGTAGCAAGTAAGCCAATAATAACAGGCCCAAATCCAGCTAATCCACGTCCTGTACCGAAAATAAAGTTTTCGGCGGTAGAGCGAGCTTCAGCAGGATAGTTTTCAGCTAAAATTGCTCCAAATCCTCCCATCATTCCATTTGCAAAGAATCCAAGCAATGCACTTCCCCATAATAATAATGTTGAATCTGTGAATAAGAAGAAGTAAATGAGACAGTATACTGTACCGCCAATATAATAGATTGCAAAAGTTTTACGGCGACCAATTTTATCAGCTAGAATACCAAAGATTGCAATTCCAATTAGCATACCGATGGTAGAAATGAACATCCAGCCACTTGCTTTTGCTAATGTATAGTTATATTTATTTGCTAAAATAGTGGGCATCCATGTGAAGATTCCGTAATATCCAAAGTTTTGGATGAACGACATAATAATAAGACCAATTGTTGTAATTGTTACTTTTTTATTGGCAAATAACTTTCGAAGTGGAAATTTTTTTATATGTTTTAGTTGTTCTGCTTCAGTAGTTGTTAATTTACCTGCAGCTTCTTTTTGCAATAGCTCCTTTTTGTAGCGTTGTTTTTGCTCCCATATTTTCGGTTCACTTAAACTTTTACGGACATAGACAGCTAGTAAAGCTGGAATTAATCCAAATAAGAAAACGGCTCTCCATCCAAAGTGTGGGACAATAAATGCTGGAAGGAGTGAAGCAATCAGTACACCAAATTGCCATCCAAGTGCAACAACAGATGTCGCTTTAGCGCGCATTTCTTTAGACCATGTTTCTGTTACGATGGCCATTCCGATTCCGAATTCACCACCAACTCCCATTCCAACTAAAAAGCGCAGAATTAATAATTGCCAGTAGTCTGTTGCGAAATAAATGAGTGCGGTTGCTAGTGAAAACAGTAAGATTGTGAAGGCCATTGTACGAATACGGCCAAATAAATCAGCAATAAATCCAAATAAATAAGAACCAATTAACATTCCTATTGTGGTAGCTAAAGTTAAGTTTCCACCTTCAACAGGACTTAAGTGAAACTCTTTTAAAATATAGACAAGTACGAAAGATAATAGCAACATATCTAAACCTTCTGCTGCATATCCTAGCGCAGAACCAAATAATGTTTTATATCTTTTCGCTTTTGTCTCCTCTGTTGTTTGTTGTACATCAGTAGTGACGTTCATTATTACTCCTCCTTATTTTCTACAGTCGCTATGGAAGAATAACAAAAGGCCTTCTCACCTGATATGATGAGAAGGCCAAAAAAGCATACGTATCCCCAAGAAAAGAACATACGTATATTGTATTCCGACTTCCTTCTCAACCTCACGGGGTTGGGTTAAAGGACTGTATTATATTACTTTATTTTTAGCACTCTTCTATATGTATTGTCAAATAAAGAGGAAGTTATTATGTGTAAAATATTTCAAAAAACATTTCGTTCTTCTTGACGCCGACTTCATTATTTTCCCATAATAAAACTAACTAAATAAAAAGGAATGAATCAAAGATGCTAAATTTAGTACTCATGATGATTGAACGAGTCGGACTTATAGTTATTTTAGGATTTTTACTCTCTCATATTAAAACTTTCAGACGCCTCCTTCATAAACAGGATGGCTATGTAGATAAGCTTAAGCTTATTTGTATTTTTTCGGTATTTACAATTGTAAGCAATTACACTGGGATTGAAATAGCAGGAAATACGATTATGAATGAAAATTGGTTACAAGGTGTTTCATCATCGAGTACCATTGCGAATACACGTATTATGGGTGTTGGAATTAGTGGATTGCTTGGTGGTCCTATCGTCGGAATTGGGGTAGGATCAATTGCTGGTATTCACCGTTATATGCTTGGAGGGACGACAGCTCTAAGTTGTGCAATCTCTTCAATTTTAGCAGGCGTTATAACTGGTTATATCGGATACATTTTTAAAAAATATAACCGTACAATTACCCCTAAGTTTTCAGCGATTTTAAGTGTTTTTATCGTTTCTTTAGAAATGATTATGATCCTATTAATTGTAGAGGATGGAATGAGCATTGTGAAAACAATTGCGATACCAATGATCCTTGTAAATAGTTTTGGAAGTTTTATTTTACTTTCTATGATACAAGCTATTTTGCGTCAGGAAGAGAACGCAAAGGCACTTCAGACTCATAAGGTATTACGTATTGCAGATAAAACGTTACCATATTTTCGCCAAGGCTTAACAGAAGAATCGTGTAAGCATGTGGCACAAATTATTCACCGCTTTACAGGAACAGATGCGGTATCCTTAACAGATACAGAGAAAATATTAGCTCATGTTGGATTAGCATCAGATCACCATATTCCGTCACATAGTTTAATAACTGGTTTGTCGAAAGAAGTGTTACACACAGGGAAAATAATGAAAGCAAAATCACGTGAGGTTATTAATTGTCAACATGAAGGTTGCCCTTTGCAAGCGGCGATTGTTATTCCACTAACTTCACATGGAAATACAATAGGGACATTAAAACTGTATTTCAAAAATCCTAACCAGTTAAGTCGTGTGGAAGAGGAATTAGCAGAAGGATTAGCAAAAATATTCTCTACACAACTTGAATTAGGTGAAGCTGAGTTGCAAAGTAAATTATTGCAAGATGCGGAAATAAAGGCATTACAAGCACAAATTAACCCCCATTTTTTATTTAATGCGATTAATACAGTATCAGCTTTATGCCGAACAGATGTAGAAAAAGCAAGGAAGTTATTATTACAGCTTAGCGTATATTTCCGATGTAATTTGCAAGGAGCACGTCAGTTATTGATTCCGCTAGAACAAGAATTAAACCATGTACAGGCATATTTATCCCTAGAACAAGCAAGGTTCCCAAATAAGTATGAGGTAAAGATGTATATTGAGGACGAGCTAAAGACAACTTTAGTACCACCATTTGTTCTTCAACTATTGGTTGAAAATGCGTTGCGACACGCCTTTCCGAAGAAGCAACCAGTATGCGAAGTGGAAGTGCATGTTTTTGAAAAAGAGGGTATGGTTCATTTTGAAGTAAAAGATAATGGGCAGGGAATTGAGGAAGAACGTTTAGAACAATTAGGAAAGATGGTAGTTTCGTCAAAGAAAGGGACTGGAACAGCTTTATATAATATTAATGAACGTCTTATTGGATTATTTGGAAAAGAAACGATGCTTCATATCGAAAGTGAATTAAATGAGGGGACAGAGATTACTTTTGTTATTCCAAAAAAAGTAGGGGAGGAAGAACAGATTGTTAAAAGTATTAGTAGTTGACGATGAAATGTTAGCACGTGATGAACTAAAGTATTTATTAGAGAGAACGAAAGAAGTTGAGATAATTGGTGAGGCTGATTGTGTGGAAGACGCATTAGAAGAACTAATGCAAAGTAGACCAGATATTGTGTTTTTAGATATTCAATTATCCGATGATAACGGATTTGAAATCGCCAATATATTAAAGAAGATGAAAAATCCACCTGCAATTGTATTTGCTACTGCCTATGATCAATATGCGCTGCAAGCATTTGAAGTAGATGCGTTAGACTACATTTTAAAACCATTTGATGAAGAGCGTATTGTGCAGACATTAAAGAAGTATAAAAAACAAAAACAATCGCAAATAGAAACGAAGCACGAAATAAAGGGGACAGATGTAACAGTAGAGATGCATAAGTTAGCATTACCAATTGAAGAATCAATCGTACTTGTTAATATTGAAGATATTGTATATGTAGGACTTGTGGACGGAAAAGTGACAGTAAAAACAATGAGGGAAACATATGTAACACACGATACACTTGTGATTTTGGAAAAGAAGTTGCCGCAAGTAAGTTTCATGCGTGTTCATCGTAGCTTTATTGCAAATATTAATCATATTACTGAAGTTCAGCCATGGTTTAACTCTACTTATAATTTAATTATGAAAGAAGGATCAAAAGTACCTGTTAGTCGTACATATGCAAAAGAACTCAAGAAGCTGCTTCGTATTTAAGAAGCAGCTTTTGTATTTCATCCTTTTATATTTGTAACTGATTCTGTATATTTGACGTTCCGTTATGTAAACGCTTACTTATGCGGTTATCTCCTATACAATAAAGGTACCAAATCGAAAGAGGTGGCCAAAATGAGTACGAAAAAAGTATATAGTTTCTTATCACAAGCATTCATATTCTCAGCTATTATGTTAATTTCTAATATTATTGCAACACATTTACCAATTCCAATGCCTTCATCGGTAATCGGGTTAGTTATTTTATTTAGTCTATTATGTTTAAAAGTTATTAAATTGGAGCAAGTTGAATCACTCGGAACAGCTTTAACAGGTATTATTGGATTCTTATTCGTCCCATCAGGTATTTCAGTTATTAATTCTCTTGGTGTAATGGGGCAATACTTTGTACAAATTTTAACTGTAATTGTTGTAGCGACAGTTATTTTACTCGCTGTAACAGGATTATTTGCACAATTTATTTTAGGAAAAGATGAAAAAGAAACAGAAGATATAAAAGAATTGAAAGTAGTAAATAAAGGACGCAAGCACGGAAAGGTTGCGTAACCATTGTATTTATATATTGTTGGGAGGTAATGAACATGGCAAGCACAATGACTCCATATTTCGGAATCGTCGTTTCATTAATCGCATACGGAATCGGAACATTATTATTCAAGCATTCAAAAGGGTTCTTCCTATTTACACCATTATTCGTAGCGATGGTATTAGGGATTGTATTTCTAAAGGTAGGTAACTTTACTTTTGAAGAATATAATACTGGCGGAAAAATGATTAGTTTCTTCTTAGAGCCAGCAACAATTGCATTCGCTATCCCACTATATAAACAAGTTGATAAGTTGAAAAAATATTGGTGGCAAATTTTATCAGCTATCGTGGTTGGATCTATTTGCTCAGTAATTGTCGTGTTCATTGTTGCAAAAGCAATCGGTTTAGATACAGCAGTAATGAATTCAATGCTACCACAAGCAGCAACAACAGCAATTGCGTTACCAATTTCAGAAAGTATTGGTGGTATTCCAGCAATTACATCGTTTGCAGTTATTTTCAACGCAGTTATCGTATACGCATTAGGAGCATTATTCTTAAAAACATTTAGAGTGAAACATCCGATTGCAAAAGGTTTAGCACTTGGAACAGCGGGTCATGCATTAGGAGTTGCAGTAGGAATTGAAATGGGTGAGGTAGAGGCAGCGATGGCAAGTATTGCTGTAACGGTAGTTGGGGTTGTAACAGTAGTTGTCATCCCAATGTTCATGCCATTCATTGGATAGTAAAACTTACTTAAAAAATAAGAAAAGCAAGCTATTTGTAGGACAGATTTCTACTGATAGCTTGCTTTTTATGTTACAGTAGTGGTAAGACCTATTTAAAAAAATGTAAGTTTCCTTAAATCTTCATTAATACTATGTAGAATACGTTTTGAATTAGGTCATTGTATTGTAAAATAAGAAGTAAGCTACTATATACCTGTTAAAGTAGGCATATAATGAGTTTATAAAAATCTTAATATGAATGAATAATTAAAAGTAGAAAAGAGAGAGAAATCTACTTATTAACGTTTTAGTTTATAGGACAGGAGAGAGTATTCGTCGATTATGCAAATAAAAAACCTGTTTCAAAGCAAAGGATTTCAGAGGTTACTCGTATTAGTAATACTTGCTCTCGTGTTATACGGGCTGCAAAGTATGTTGAATTTAATATTAATTACGTTTATTCTCACGTATTTAATGGATCGATTCCAAAAGTTTATTTCACGCAAATTAGATCATTTCATGCCTATTAATCGAAAAATTATTATAGCATTTCTATATGTAATGTTAATTGGTGGAATTGCTATTACGCTATTTAAATATTTACCAGTATTGACGATACAAATTTCACAACTGATTTACCAATTCAATGTATTTTTAAGAAACCCACCAGATAGTGAACTAATTAAGTATGCAGTTAATGCTGTCAATCATATGGAGCTTTCTAAATATGTAGGACAAGGCGTAGACATTTTGTATAAATCGATTACGAATGTTGGTAAATTTGGCCTTCAAGTTTTACTTTCTTTAATTTTGAGTTTGTTTTTCTTATTAGAAAAATCTCGTATTGTCGGTTTTACTGCAAAGTTTAAAGAAAGCAGGCTTGCAATTTTCTATACTGAAATTGAGTACTTCGGAAAGAAATTTGCACGTTCATTTGGAAAGGTAATCGAAGCGCAATTTTTAATTGCTGTTGTTAACTGTGTTCTTTCAGTTATCGCATTATGGATATTAGGATTCCCGCAATTATTAGGTTTAGCGTTAATGATTTTCTTGCTTGGCTTAATTCCAGTAGCGGGGGTTATCATTTCGTTATTCCCACTTTGTATGATTGCTTACAATATTGGCGGTATCATGTACGTTGTTTATATTTTGGTTATCGTAACAGTGATTCATGCGCTTGAAAGTTACGTATTAAACCCGAAGTTTATGTCGCAAAAAACAAATTTACCGATTTTCTATACATTTATGGTATTAATCTTCTCAGAACACTTCTTAGGTGTATGGGGATTAATTATCGGTATTCCAATCTTCATCTTCTTATTAGATGTTTTAGACGTGACAAGTGATGAAATGGAGAAGGATGTTGGAAAAAATAAAGTGAAGTAAAGAAAAAGCATCGATGTTCGGTGCTTTTTCTTTTATAATATGATGTTTCTTATGCCATACTGTAAGCAGAACATAGAATAGGGGTGAAGTAATGGCTGTAAATGAAAAGGTAGAATTGGCTACATTTGCTGGAGGGTGCTTCTGGTGTATGGTTTCGCCATTTGAAGAGATGGAAGGGATTATAAAGGTTGTTTCTGGCTACACAGGTGGTCATAAAGAGAATCCAACGTATAAAGAAGTATGTTCAGAAACGACGGGACATTATGAGGCAGTACAAATTACATTTGATGCAAATAAAATGCCGTATGAGGAATTGTTAAATATATATTGGAGACAAATTGATCCAACCGATATTGGTGGACAATTCCACGACCGCGGACAGTCTTATGAAACGGTGATTTTTTATCATAATGAAGAACAACATAAAAAAGCAGAGGCCTCAAAAGAAGAGCTTGAGCAGAGTGGACGCTTTTCAAAACCAATTGCGACAAAAATACTACCAGCAGCTACATTTTATCCAGCTGAAGAATATCACCAAGGATACCATAAGAAAAACACATTCAGCTATGAGTTATATCGTAAAGGCTCAGGACGAGATGCTTTTATTAAGCAACATTGGTCAAAGGATAATGCTCATTTAAAAGAAAAACTCAATGAGATGCAGTATTATGTAACACAGGAAAATGGTACAGAACCACCATTTCGAAATGAGTATTGGAACCATAAAGAGGAAGGTCTTTATGTAGACATCGTTTCAGGTGAGCCGTTGTTTACTTCTCTAGATAAATTTGATAGTGGATGTGGATGGCCTAGTTTTACAAAACCAGTGATGTCAGCAAGTGTGAAAGAAAAGATGGATGTGAGTCATAATATGACACGTACAGAAGTGAGAAGTAAAGAAGGAGATTCACATCTTGGGCACGTATTTCCAGATGGTCCAGGACCAAATGGCCTTCGTTACTGTATTAATTCCGCAGCTCTTCGATTTATTCCAAAAGAGGAATTAGAGAAAGAAGGCTATAGCGATTTCCTAATCTTGTTTGGAAATAAAAAATAACCTCGCAGTTAGCGAGGTTATTTTTTTGTTATTTTGTTTTTTTCTTTTTAAATTTGCTTAATACTTCATAAACGATTGGAACAATAAGAAGTGTTAATAACGTTGAACTTGTTAATCCACCAATTACCGTTACGCCAAGTCCTTTAGAAATTAAGCCACTACCTTCAAATCCTAATGCAAGCGGGATAAGAGCACCGATTGTTGCAATTGCAGTCATTAAAATTGGACGAAGGCGTGTTGCACCAGCTTCTAATAAAGCTTCACGTGTTGATAGTCCTTCATTTTCCTTATGAATAACGCGGTCGATAAGCACGATTGCGTTTGTTACAACGATACCGATTAACATAAGCGCACCAATCATTGCAGATACACTTAATGTTTCACCAGAGATTAATAAGGCAACAAGAGCCCCAATAATTGTAAATGGTAGCGAGAATAAAATTGCGAATGGTGCTAGGGCACCACCAAATGTAACGACAAGAACGAAGTATACAATGGCAATCGCAGCTAACATCGCTAGGCCAAGTTGCTTGAATGATTCTTGAATATCTTTAGTAACACCGCCCATAGAAACATCTACACCAGAAGGAAGATCCATTTTATCTACTTCTTTTTGTACTGCAGCAGATGCTTTTGAAACGTCATCAGATGTTAATTTGGCACTAACCTCTGCATAAACACGTCCATCTCGGTGTGTTACTGTATTCGATGTTTCACCTTCTTTTACATTCATAACATCTTTCACAGCTACTTCATTACCAAGTGGTGTTGTAATTTTGCGATTTGTTAAGTCATCGATTGTTTCATAATTTTGTTTTTCAGCTTCTACATATACATTGATATCTTTACCGTCTTTTTTAATTGTTGTCAGAACAGGGCGATCATGTTGATTAGAAAGTCCCATTCCAATTTGAGCAGCCGTTAAGCCCATTTTACTCAGCTTTTCTTGATCTGCGACTAAAGTGTACTCTGCATATGTTTTTGCAATACTAGAATCTATATCTTTTAAGTTTTTATTTTTCTTCATGATATTTTGAATATCTTTTACGACAGGCTTAATGTCTTCTGAGCTATCTCCATAAACGTATAGTTTAATTTCGTTACTACCGCCACTTGCTCCGAAGTCTTGGTTTTTCCATTCGCCTTTGCCAGACATCTTCTGTAAATCTTTAACGACTTGTTCTTTCTCTTTTTCAAAGTTTTTCGTGTCGTTATCATATTGCACGAAGAACATTGCTTGGTTTGATTGACCAGGACTCATTGGATTCTCTCCACCTAATGAGAACTGAATTGTTTTGACGTCTTTATTATCTTGGAAGTGCTTCTCAGCTTTTGTTGCAATTTTTTCAACGTCTTCTAACGTTTGACCTGGTTCAGGATTATATGTTGCAATAATCATTTTTTCTTCTTCAGAAGGTAAGAAACTTACACCGATAACTGGTACAAGTGCAAGACTACCAACTAATAGAAGGACAGCGATACTTGATGTAATAATTTTGTGATTTAAAGCCCATGCAAGTATGCGTTTATACCCATTTGCTAATTTACTTGGTTTTTCTTCATGATGTACTTCTTTTTCCCTCATGCTCTCTTTCTTAAATAAGGAATGAGCTAGCATCGGTACGATTGTAACTGCTACTAGTAATGATGCTAATAAAGCAAAGACGATAGTTAAGGCGAATGGTAAGAACATTTCACCAATCATACCTTTTACTAGTCCAAGCGGTAAAAATACAGCAATTGTTACAATGGTGGAAGACATAATCGGGATAAACATTTCTTTCGTAGCTTCACGAATTAAATCTTTTCCACGTAATTTCTCTTCTGATAACGACATACGTCGGTAAATATTTTCAATAACAACAATTGAGTCATCGACAACGCGGCCTATAGCAACGGTCATTGCTCCAAGTGTCATAATGTTAAGCGTAATATCCATTTGCTTTATGACTAAAACAGCAATTAATAAAGAAAGTGGTATTGAAACGACAGAAATTAACGTTGTTCGAATATTTCGTAGGAACAGCATAATAATAACAATCGCAAAGATAGCACCGAAAATTGCTTTGCTCAGCATTGTTTCAACTGATTTTTCAATAGGTGCACCTTGGTCGAATGTTGAAATGATCTCTAAATCTTTATATTTTTTCTCAAGATCTTTTACTTTATCTTTTACTGCATTTACAACATCAACTGTATTTGCATCAGAGGCCTTCACAATTTGAATTCCAATTGCTTCTTTTCCATTTGTTCGAGAAATAGATTCTGCTTTCCCAACTTCTTTAATGTCAGCAATTTCGTCTAATGTAACTGTTGGAATCCCGTTCATAGCAGCTGGATTCATTTGCGGCGTTTGTGCACCAGCGCCAGCATTTTGACTACCTTGACCGTTAGGTGAGGAAGGTATAGCTGGGATTTTAAGTTCTTTTAACGCTTTAATCGTTGTAATATTGCCATCTACAACAACTGATTTTTCCGTGTCTTTAAATGTGTATAAGCCAAGTGGTAAAGATACATCCGATCCCTTAATCACATTTTTTACGGTATCTTCACTTAGTCCTAGTTCTTTCATTTTATCTTTCTTGAAGACAAGCTGTACTTCATCTACTTGTTGGCCAGCAATTTGAACAGATGCAACACCATCAAGTCCTTTTAATCCTGGTACAACATTTTTTTCTACATTTTCAGTTAAGGTAGCTAAAGATTCATTCTTACTTGCCACGCTTAACGAAATAACTGGAAAGGCATTGAAGTTTACTCGTGAAACTTTAGGATCTTTAACACCTTCTGGGAGTTTTACATTTGTGAGAGCTTCTTTAATTTCTGTTTCTGCTTTTTCCATATTTTTATCAAAATCGTATTCTACTTGGATAGAAGATGCGTTTTGAAAAGATGATGAACTCACAACGTTAACACCGCTTAAATTTTGTAGTTGTTCTTCCATCGGCTTTGAAACTTTATCAGCTACTTCTTCTGGTGTAGCACCAGGATAGACCGTAGTTACTGTCACAATCGGTGTTGTAATATCAGGGATTGTTTCCAGCTTCATATTGAGTCCAGAGTAGATCCCCGCAATAGTAACAATAATGGTTAGTAGCCAAACTGCGAACTTATTTTTTAACGAGAAATTGATGATTTTGTTCATGTTTGCGCTCCCTTTTTATTATATTGACCAACTGGTCAGTCTAATACATAATATAACTGACCGTTCGGTCAATCGTCAATAAAAAGAGATGGTATAATACATTTATAATAAGATGCGAGATTAAATTTAGGAGAGAAGATATGAAAGAAAAAGAGCGTTTAATTATAGAATCGGCTATGAAGTTATTTGCTACTAAGGGTGTAAATGCGACATCAGTGCAGGAAATTGTGACAGCTAGTGGTATATCTAAGGGAGCTTTTTACTTATATTTTAAATCGAAAGATGAGCTTTTATTAGCGACACTTCGATATTATTATGACAAAATCCAAAAGAAAATGCTGGATATTGAAAAAGAGTCTTTATTACCACGTGAAAAATTTGCAAAACAATTACATTGTCAGTTTAATGATATACAAAAGCATAAAGAATTTATTATTATGCATGCGAGAGAAAATGCGATTCCGTTTAATAAAGAAGTAGAAGAATTTATGATGCGGATGAAGTTAGAGTCTCATGCATTTTATCGGAATAGTTTATTGTCCATTTATGGTGAAAAGGTTATGCCATATTTATTGGATTTAGTAATTATGGTAGAAGGCATATGCCGTGGGTATTTAGAATTAATTATTTTACAAGCACCAGAAATTGATTTATCGTATGTAGCTGCTTTTATTTTAAAAAGAGTAGATAATTTAGTAGATGGCTTAGTAGAATCTTCGGAAGAACCTATTTTACATGAAGAAAAGCTTGGAGAATTCCTTTGTAAATCAGAGCTTATTAAGGAACAAGTTAAAGAACATTTTTTAAAAGAGATTATTGTATTTAAGCGCACTTTAGCTGATCAATTAGAGGAAGATGAGCTGTTGGTTACATTAGATGTTTTAGAGGCGGAAATACGATTGCTTAATCCAAGAATTCCGGTAATTAGAGGTATGTTAGCAAATTTAGAGGCGTATTCGGAATTAAAAGAATTTCGATTACGCCTTATAGGATACTACAATATAAAAAATTCTTAATAAAAATAAGTAAAAAACTCCTTGTCTACACAAGGAGTTTTTTCTTAAAGACTACTTACTATTTTGAGACCATTCTTCAACATCCCAAACTTTTGTGATCCAATCTTCATAGAAGTCCGGTTCGTGACATACAAGGAGAATTGTTCCTTTATATGCTTTCATAGCCTTCTTAAGTTCCGCTTTTGCTGTAACATCAAGATGGTTTGTCGGCTCATCAAATAATAGCCAGTTACTTTCCTCACCCATTAGCTTACATAAACGAACTTTTGCTTGTTCTCCACCACTTAATTGACTTAATGGGCGAGAAATATGTTCATTTTTTAATCCGCATTTTGCTAACATCGCACGAATTTGATGCTGGTCTAGGCCAGGGAATGTATTCCATACATCATCAATTGGTGTTATATTATCAGCTTTAACTTCTTGTTCAAAGTATGCAGGCTCTAAGAAGTCACCAAGACTTGTTTTACCGCTTAAAGGTTTAATTTTACCTAAGATCGTTTTTAGCAACGTTGATTTACCAACACCGTTACATCCAACAATAGCAATTTTTTCACCACGTTCAATCGTCATTGATAGCTTTGGTAGTAGAGGATGCGTATATCCGATTTCTACATTTTCACCTTCAAAGACGAAGCGACTACTTGCGCGACTTTCTTTAAATGAGAATTCAGGTTTAATCGCTGTTTCTGGGCGATCAATAAGTTCCATGCGATCAAGTTGTTTTTGACGACTCTTTGCACGACCTGTCGTTGAATAACGAGCCTTGTTCTTTGCAATGAAGTCTTCTTGCTTTTTGATAAACTCGCGCTGTTTTTCATAAGCGTTTATATGTTGATTTTTATTGATTTCTGCTAGTTCTAGGAATTTTTCATATGTCGCTGTATAGCGTGTCATTTTTGTGAATTCTAGATGGAAAATAACATCAACACATTTGTTCATAAATTCCGTATCATGAGAAATTAATAAGAATGCATGTGGATATTCTTTCAAATAATTTGTTAACCAATGAATATGTTCAACGTCTAAATAGTTAGTAGGTTCATCAAGCAATAACACTTCTGGCTGTTCAAGTAATAGCTTTGCAAGCAATACCTTTGTACGTTGTCCACCACTTAATGCTGAAACATCACGATCTAAACCAATTGCATCAATTCCAAGACCACGTGCAGCCTCTTCAATTTTCATATCTAGTAAGTAGAAACCACCCGCTTCAAGTGCATCTTGTATTTCTGCCATTTGCTCAAGAAGTTCTTCTAGTTCTTCTGGTGTAGCAGTTCCCATTTTTTCTGTAACTTCATTTAAAGCTTTTTCCTTTTCGAATAACGGTAAAAATGCATCCGCTAGTACGTCACGGATTGTACGCCCAGGTGTTAAAACAGTATGCTGATCTAAGTAGCCGTAATGTGTGCCCGGTGTCCATTCTACGCGACCTTGGTCATGAATAAGCTGACCAGTAATGATATTCATGAATGTTGATTTACCAACACCGTTTGCACCAACTAATCCAACGTGCTCACCTGCTAATAATCGCATAGATACATCTTTAAATAATGTACGATCGCCAAATGTATGTCCTAATTTTTCAACTGTTAATAAGCTCATAGTATCCTCCGTCCAACTTGAAATAGTACCTTGAATCATGATACTAAATTCTTTCATATAATGCCATCATTTCAAAATGTATATTTTTTCAAAAGAAGTGTTTGTAAATGTTAGTATATAAAAAAGTTACTTCTACCTACAGAAGTAACTTTTTGGTTATGCCTTTTGTTTAACTTCACTAACTTTCTTTTCAGCTACAATAAAATGCGGTCTACGTTTTGTTTCATAATAAATACGACCGATATATTCACCAATCACACCTAGGAATATGAGTTGAATACCGCCAATAAATAGTATAGCGGAAATGAGAGTAAAGTAACCAGGAACTTCCACACCACCAAGGATGATTTGAACGAACGTAGTGATTACGTATAAAAGTCCTAAAATGGTTGTTAGTAATCCGAGATATATAGATAGACGTAACGGTTTATTATTGAATGAAATTACACCATCAATTCCGTAATTTAATAATTTCGAGAAGGTCCATTTACTTTCTCCATCAGAACGTAATACATTTTCATATTCAATGATTAATTCGTTATAACCAATCCAAGAGAATAAACCCTTTGAAAATCGGTTGTATTCACTTAAAGACACTAAAGAATCCACTGCTCTTCGACTTAAAAGTCTAAAGTCACCAATACCATCTACTAATTCAATATCTACAAACTTATTCATCACCTTATAGTAAAGACGAGAGACGAAAGAGCGAACAGGTGAATCACCAGTTCTTGTTCTTTTTGCAATGACTTGGTCGTAGCCTTCGTTATATCCTTCTAACAATTCTTTTATTAACGTAGGAGGGTGTTGTAAGTCAGCATCCATAATAACAATTGCATCGCCTGTAGCATATTTTAAACCAGCTAACATTGCAGCTTCTTTTCCGAAGTTTCGACTAAATGATATATAGTGTACCGATGAATCTACACTAGCTAAATCACGTAAAATATTTAATGTATCATCTTTACTACCATCATTAACAAAAACAAATTCATAATCGGTAGTTAATTTATGAATTTCAAGAGAAGTCTCTGAATAAAAGGCACGAAGCACCTTTTCTTCATTGTAGCATGGTACAACTATTGAAAGGGTCATGTTTGACACTCCTTGTTTGTAGTGGATTAAAATAATATTTAGATATTATTTTAGGAAGCTATCTAAATAGATAGCTTCATGATTCATTAAGTGCTCATTATTGCTTTTTAAAAGAAAATTTTCGTCGTGCTTTTGGATTTTTGAAAATTAGTAAAGCTATACAGATAATTAGTGAGATGATTGATATAGTCATACCTAATTTGAAGTAAGGTGTAACGTAAGTCATTTCGATTACATGTGAACCTTTTGTAATTGGAACACCGATAAAGGCAGAATTCGCTTTCGTAAATTCTGTTTCTTTCCCATCAATTTTTATAGTCCAGCCTTTACTATATGGGACAGATAGATATAAGAGCCCGTCTTTATTTGATTTGATATCCCCTTTTAAATAATTGTTCTTATAATAAATATTTTCAAGCCTATTTTCAGTTAGTTTTTTTGTTTCTTTTTGTATACTTTCATAGTTTACAATATTTGCTTGCAAGTCACCTAATTCATACTCACCTGCCATATCAATAGAGATAGTTAGGTTTTCTGGACGCTCATTGCCCAAATTGTAAACAAACCTTTCTAACGGATAAGAGTATGCACCAGCATCGTCCCCTTTTCCTATCGTTTTTCCATTAACAGTTGCATTGAATGTGCCTGCATTTTTTAATTTTAATTCTATCAGTAGATCACCAGGTGTATCAGGATAATTGATAGGTACAATCATATTTCCAAAGCCATGAACAATTAGTTTATTTTCTTGTTTTTCCATGTTTTCGAATTTTGCTTTTTCCGTTTTAATAGATACTGCCTTTGATTTAAGGTCTTGTTTATTAAAATGGTTTAATGAAAATTCTTTTGTATTATTAACGACAACAGCATGTAATAATAATTGATCACGCTGAGCGAAGTTTAATTTAGAAAATTCTTCTTCACTTATAGCCGAATCATATACATATCCTAACGGTAAAGCATAGTCATTTTTGTAAATATTATATGGTCCTACTTGCTGTAATAGTTTATATCCATAAGGTACATTCTTTGAATCTGTATCAGCACTTAATACGCGATATTTTATACCTAGCATATTTTCGAGTAGTAGTCGACTATCAGCTTGATAAAACATTGAAGGTGTATCGTACATTTGGAATACGCCATATTTATTTTTCATAAAGTCATGGACATAATAATTAACCAAGCTTTGATACGTACTTACGCCATGATATCCTTGTAGCATTGGTGTGTTATATTCGCTATATGGATTAAGAATACGATAAAAGTCTTTATCATTTTCTTGTATGTAGCGAATTGCAGCAATTTCTTCTTGATTATCATAGCCTGGTTCGTGTAACTTTTCAGTTGAAATCTGGCTCTGTCCGTAAACTGTGCTAAGTATATTATTCGCATACATATAATTCATAGAAATTGTGCTAACGAGTACGTTCAATACAACTAAAAATTGTATGAAAGGTTTAGAAATATAACGCCATAAACATACTGTAATAACAGAAAGAACGACAGTTCCGAGTAAAATGTTATCAACGTCTTGTAAAGGTTTATCAGTTACATTTATATTTGCCTTTCTATAAAATGCATAAATGAATAATCCAATAGACACTAATAAACTTATTAAATAAGGTAATTTGTAGTCTTTCTTATGAATAATCATCCAATCTAGAATGTATGCAATTGTTTGGGCAATTACAAATACAAATAAATAAAACCATCTAGATTGCATTGCTGAAAAACCATTAAACATAGAATATGTATATGGAAGCATAAACAGAATGAACATGAATAACGTAAAGAATACTTTATTCTTTACGAGTTTATCACGTATAAACATTCCAAATACGATTAAGAATAAAATTAAAGCTGGTAAAGCTAATTGATGATTTTCAGCATTATACATGAAGAAAATATTTTCCATTAAATCTTTATAAAATTTATCTTCAAATAATAATGGTATCTCAAACTTTTTTGATAGTCGATCAGCGCTAAATACGGCATTAACTGATGGGAGGAAGCAAACGGCGGCTAAACCGAGTGATAATCCGTACAATAAACCGATTCTAATATAATAAGTTAGAAAAGAGACAATCGTTTTATTTTGTTGTGTCGCAAAGTATTGGAATAATGCATAAATAAATATGAAAATACTTGTGATAAAAGCAAAATAAAAGTTTGATGCTAACATTAAAGTAGCAGCGATTAGGAAAAGGCCGTGCTTCTTTTCAATAATATATTTATCAAGTCCCCATATTACTAATGGTAAAAATACAATGGCATCAGCCATGAAATCCCATAGTAAAGAGTGGCGGATGAAAGTAATACAGCCACCATATATAATAGCAGCAACAAAAGATGAGAATGCTGTTTTATTATGGTAACGTAAAGAACCATACATGAATACCATAGCTAAAAAGTTTTTTAAAATACTCATGTATAATTTCACGTCATATACTTGCTCAAGACTTAGTTTAGGTAGTAACAGTGTAATCCAGAAAAACGGTGATGTGCTGTAATAATAACTAAACTCTCCAAATAAATCTCCACCTAATCCATAATCAAAAGACCAAAAAAGGTTGCCATCTTTAAAGGCATGTTGTAGAAGAAACGTAAAAAAGCCAAATTGACGTAACGCATCCCCTGTACCAGAAAAGGCTTGATTAGATGTTAAAAAGAAATAATGAAAAGCAAAAGCGCACAATAATAATATTGGCATAATTATCATTGTTTTCTTGGAAAAGAATTTATTATTCGGCTTTATGCTCATAAAAATTGATAATCCTCCTTTGAAAGTCGTTACATGTAACAACTAGTTTTTAGGTAGCATATAAAAACACACCAATTTTTAAAGGTGTGTTCTTTAGTTTTAACATGAGAAAATATATATTTTTGTTGAAGCATATATATTTTTACAAGCGTTGAAGTTCATAGTTTACATGTAATTTAGTATAAGGCATTTTCAGAAAGTAAGTCAATTTGAGCTGGAATATATAGCATTTTTTTACTGAAGAAAAATGATGGTATATAAAAAAAGCAAAAAGCTTTTCCATTTTTAAATAGGAAAAGCTTTTTGCTTTTAAGCATGTTTGCGAATGAGCTTTTGTTTTATAAACCCTAAAACAAATCCACGTATTTGAGGATCAATTCCAATTCCAATTATACCGTATAGTATACCAGTAAGAGTTAAAGCAATTAGTGGCGGTAAGTTGATTAATGCAATTCGGTATATACCGTAACTAATAATAAAGGCTAAGGAATTAAATATAACTCCTTTAACTAATAATTGCATGCCTTTACGAATAAAGAGGGTAAATCCGATTAATAGTGTAATTTCGGTAAGGATAGCTGCGGCAGCTGCTCCCATCATTCCATATTTACTACCTAATACAATATAACCTATGATGGCAACAACTAATCCAATAGTCATTGTTGTTGCACGTTTCCATTGCTGGCCAATCGTTGTTAAATTATCGGCTAGTGGATAGTTAATTGATTGTAAAATAACCATAAACGCTAGAATAGCAAGAGCGTCACCGGCGGGAGCGTATTCTTCTCCTAATAAACTAACAATCCAGAAACTTGGATCCGCAATAAAGGGGATAGAAATTCCCATTCCTAAAAAAGACATAAGTTTTAATTCAAAACTTGATAATTTTCTATGTTCTTCAATATTTTTCTCATTACCAAAAGCAAAAAGCCTTGGATAAAAGGCCGCTGCAATTACCCCAGGTATTTGATATAGTACAGCAGGTATTTTAGATGCAGCACCAAAGAATCCAACTTGATTATACGTTGAAACCTTTTCTAATATAATAGGGCCCAATTGTGGTAAGAGCATAATGATGATGCCATTGATTGTAAAAATAAGTAGTT
>NZ_JAKUEU010000020.1:0-74981 GCF_022663075.1 Bacillus cereus group sp. BfR-BA-01441 | reverse complement strand
ATATATAAACAAATAAAAAGCTAATGTAGTTGCTCTTAACTTCTCTTTTTTAGTATCAGTTCCTGTAAAATAAAGTAACAGGGGTGGGCCGGGCATACCGATACTTGTCGTTAAAAGACCAGATAATCCACCAACTATGAAATCTCTAGATTGTGTTGATCTAATCTTAACGTTGCATATTAGCAATAATGTTAATAGTAAGAGTAGGATGCTAACTGCTAATTTAAAAGTGTTTATGTTAACGGAAATGAAAATTAAAATGCCAAAAGGAACACCAACTATACTTCCAAAAATAAACCTTTTCAGTAGAACAAAATCAACGTCCATTCTTATTTTCCAAATGAGTGAAATGGAAATAATTAAAGATAAAATAATGTTTATTTGTATAGCTTCTTGTGGTAGAAATAACATAAGTAAGAAAGGGGTTGCCATTATGGAAAAGCCAAAACCTGTACTTGCTTGCAGAATAGAAGCCACTAATATAATACATACGAAAATGAATGTGATACCCAAAACAGCCCTCCTATTTAATCAAGTTTAACTAGTTAAAGTCTATTATTTAAGTGCAATATTTCACAAACTCATTTGTATTTTAACATAAATATCTAGTTTTTTCTCAAATAGTATTGCCATATAAGGCTCTTTAACTAAAAAATCCGACTTACATTTTGAAACAATTTTATTATGGGGAAACAAATAATGAATGGGATCAAAATGTATTGATTATCATTAAATTATTCACTGAGATCCCCGCGATAAAACAAGAACAGCCATATAAAACTTACAAAAATACAGCATGTAGCTAATAAACTGCCAATCATTTGAGGAGAAAGAATTTCTAACAGCCCTCCTGTAAAAAACATCGATAACTGAATAAGAGATCCGTAAATAGAATAATGGAATGAAAAAACTTTACCTATCATATTTTCGTGTGTGTAAGTTTGAAGTAATGTCGTATCAAGTGGAACGATGATTCCTCCTGCTATACGCATACAGAATAAAGTAATGATACCGATAATAAGTTGATCGGATAGAATGAATCCGAGAAAGAAAATTCCTTGTAATAAGTAGGCCCAACCGAATACTTTTTTCATTTTTTCTTTATTATGGGATATATAAAGATTAACGAGAAGGCTTCCTATCATAAGCCCAGCCCCTTGAACCGTATATAAAATCCCAATGTTCGTATGGAAAATTTTTTCGGCATAGATCGTTAGAAGTAGTTGATAAGCGCCTCCAATAATGCCCCATGAAATGCCGACAAGAATTAATGTTAAAATGATTTTTGTTTGTAATATGTATGTATAACCACCTTTTATATCAGTGAAAAATGCTTTGTTCTTGTTACAAGTATCATGAGCAGGAATACTCATGTTATAAATAAAATAGGCTGAAATAAAGTATGATAGGCTATTTACTAAAAAAGCGAACTCAATATGTAAAGATTGTGTAAGTATCCCGCCCAAAGAAGCACCTATAATAGACATAAAACCAGTAATTGTACTAGAAAGAGAGTTAGCAGTTACGAAATGGTTTTGGTGTACGATATTTTTTAAGGCTGCTTGTTTAGCCGGCTCAAATACACAAGAAAGTACGGATAAACATATATTGGCAATGAAAATAATCTCAATTTTATAGCCTGCGAGTAAGTATGTAAGAACTAGAATTCCCCGTGTAATATCGGTGAAAATCATAATATTCTTTTTAGAGAAACGATCTACAATTAAGCCTATGAATGGACTAAGAAGAAGCTGTGGTAAACCTTTACTTATAAAAGTAAGTGCGATCATAAACGGCGATTCCGTTATGCTGTAGACAAATGTTAATAAAGCTACCGTATGGAACCAATCCCCAAGTACACTTAATGTTTGCCCATAAAATAGTTTATTGAAGTTTTTATTTGTTTTAAGAAGTGTGGAATAAGAAACTGACATAAATAGATTAATCCTTATGTATTGATGATGCTTGAACTTGTTTTTTCCATTCGCTTACATGCACTTTCTCCTCTGTAGGAAGTCCAACAGGTAATTGTGCTTCGTAAAGACCTTTAATCATTGTAATCCTCCTTAGTAAAATGTTTCTTCCTCCATATTAAACGATATTTTGTTAGTTGAAATCGCAAATAAGAGGGATATAAATTCATACGAAAGTATGAAAAAAAACAGCTCATATTTGAGCTGTTTTTCTATAGTTTTTAGTTCATTTTTCAAGGATAGGATATATTAATATCCGTATCCGCCGCCACCCCAACAGCTACATCCGATGATGATTAGAAGGATGAATAGTACGATAAGCAAAGCAAATCCACCGCCGAAACCAGCGCAACTTCCACCATAACTCATATGTTTTCCTCCTTTTTAATAAGTTAATCTATATGGTTCATGGACTACTATATACAGTATGTTTTTTGTATAGAAAACGAGCCAGTCTCATTTATAATTAGACAAATGCCTGTAGATTCATTAGGATTGCATGTTAGTGATTTGTAAATAAACCTTTACGTAATTCATAATTTAGGCATAAAAAATAAAAAATTGTAAAAAAAACCATTTTCTTATTTTTTTATGAGAGAATATGTACTATAATTTTACAAGTAATATTATGGGAAAAGGGAGTTTTAGTATAGAGATGGAGATGGGACAATTAAAAAATAAAATAGAAAACAAAAAGAAAGAGTTAATTCAACTTGTTGCGAGACACGGATTGGATCATGATAAAGTTTTGTTATTTAGTCGTGATTTAGATATACTTATTAATAAGTTTATGAACATAAAAGACAAAGTGCATAAATAAAAAATTTATAGTTTTTTATATTAAGATGTTTCACAGAAAGGAGAGGACAGTAATTGGAACATTTACAGGAAGAATTGTATAAACAAATAAAAGAAGAAAAAGGTACAGTTACAATTTTCTTAAAGAGTGGCGTTAGAATAATAGGAGAAGTTGTTGGAGTGGATAAATTTACACTTTTAATCTTAGTGGATGGAAAACAACAGCTTATTTATAAGCAGGCTATATCAACAATAATGAAATAAGACACTCTTGTTGAGTGTCTTATTTCATTATTGCTTGCATGCCTCAACATCAATGCCGGCAGCAATTAACTTCTTTTCTCCATCTTGTTCAATGATTTTTTGTAATTTAGATAGGAAAGAATCAAAGTTTGTATGCTTTGCTACTTGGAATGTCATTTTATGTTCAATTGGTAGCCACGTATCAATATCAGCTTCGTTATGCTGGATTTTCACCTCAAGTTTATCGAGTGCATTAGCAACTTTTGCTTCGTACGTTTCTTTCGCTTCAAACTCCATCCATAAGTCATATAATTCCTCACCGAGAGAACCTGTTAATGTTTGTTTAATATTTAAAATAGCTTCTAGTTCATTTTTTTGTTTTTGTAGCTGTAAGTCATGACTATTCATTGTATCAAATGCAGGGATATCACCAGCTTCGGCTTCGACTAGATCGTGAATAATAACCATTTTAAGTAATTTCTCAATACTTACTTTTTGATCCAAATAAGGTTCAACTAAAATGGCCATTAGAGACATGCGCCATGTATGTTCGGCAACACTTTCTTGACGTCCGTTGGAAAGCCAGCTATGTCGCATTTCATATTTTAGTTTTTCTGCTAATGCAATGACTTGTAAAATGTTGTGTTCCATCGTGATCCTCCTCATTTATTCATACCATAATTCTAATATAGAAATGAAATGTGTCAATTTCATGAGTATATTGCGATAAACAGATGACAAGCGTATAATACATGTTATATGTGAAAACGTATTATTAAAATAAAAAAATGTTATATAAAAATGGAAAGGAAAGGGCAGAAATATGGGAGAGAAAAATCAAGTATTAGCTAGACCACAAAGAAGAAAAAGGAAGTTTGATATTTCTAGCCCAGTGGGCATTATAGTAGGTTTCATTATAGTGATAGCGGCAATTATGCTTGGTGGCGGTGGAATAAAAGCTTTCAAAAACTTTTTAGATGTTTCATCTATTTTAATTGTCATAGGGGGAACAACAGCGACAATTGTTGTGGCATATCGATTTGGAGAAATAAAAAAATATACGAAAAGCATTTTTACTGTTTTACATAGAAGAGAAGAAGATTTAGAACAGTTAACGGATTTGTTTGTCGATTTTTCGAAAAAGTCTAAAAAGCACGGCTTGCTTTCTTTAGAGGTAGATGGAGAGCAAGTGGATAATCCTTTTATTCAAAAAGGAATTCGATTAATGTTAAGCGGTTACGATGAAGATGAATTAAAAGAAGTGTTATTGAAAGATATTGAAACGGAAGTGTATGAGTTAAGAAAAGGAGCAGCATTATTAGATAAAATTGGTGATTTTGCTCCAGCTTGGGGCATGATAGGGACTTTAATTGGTCTTATCATTATGCTCCAAAACTTACAAGATACATCGCAAATTGGTACAGGGATGGCAGTTGCGATGTTAACGACATTATATGGGTCTGTACTTGCGAATATGATTGCAATCCCTCTTGCGGAAAAAGTATATCGTGGTATTGAAGATTTATATACAGAGAAGAAGTTTGTAATAGAAGCTATTTCAGAATTGTATCGTGGACAAATCCCTTCTAAATTAAAGTTGAAACTGGATACATACGTATACGAAACAAAGGTAAAAAAGGTAAAAGGAGCAGCCTAATATTTCAAGGAGTGGTATGATGAGTAAAGGACCGCAAAAGGGATCGCCTCGTTGGATGACGACTTTTACAGATTTAACGATGTTATTATTAACTTTCTTTGTATTACTAGTTGCTACATCAAAGCAAGATGCAGTAAAATTGTCAAAGATGCTTGAAAAGTTTAGTGATACGGAGCAAGTAGATGCAAAAGTAATGGAAAATACAATACCGGATATTTCACATGAAAAAAATGATGAAAAAATGATTTCAAAAAAGAGAATGGATGAATTATATAAGAAGTTAAAAGCGTATGTAGATAATAACGGTATTAGTCAAGTGAATGTATATCGAGAGGATACAGGGGTAAGCGTCGTTATAGTAGATAATTTAATATTTGATACAGGCGATGCGAACGTTAAGCCCGAAGCGAAAGGGATAATAAGTCAATTAGTTGGATTTTTTCAATCCGTACCTAACCCAATTGTTGTAGAGGGACATACAGATAGTAGACCTATTCATAACGAGAAATTCCCTTCTAATTGGGAGTTATCTTCAGCACGAGCGGCAAATATGATTCACCATTTAATTGAAGTGTATAATGTGGACGATAAAAGGCTAGCTGCGGTAGGATATGCAGACACAAAGCCAATTGTACCAAATGATTCACCGCAAAACTGGGAAAAGAACCGTCGCGTTGTTATTTATATAAAAGAGTAGTATATTGTTATTTTAATAATAAAATAATAAAAATACGAAAATTCTTTTGAAAAAATATTAAATTTTATCATTTTATTTTGTATAATGAGTGAGAATGATAAGGTGAAATATTAAGATATACTTATACATAGAAGGAGAGAATTAAAAAGAATGGCACATAAAATTTTAGTAGTAGACGATGCGATGTTTATGCGAACGATGATTAAAAACTTATTAAAAAGTAATGCTGAATTTGAAGTTATTGGCGAAGCAGAGAATGGGGTAGAAGCAATTCAAAAGTATAAAGAACTTCAACCTGATATTGTAACATTAGATATTACTATGCCAGAAATGGACGGGCTTGAAGCATTAAAAGAAATTATTAAAATTGATTCAAGTGCAAAGGTTGTTATTTGTTCTGCAATGGGACAACAAGGTATGGTATTAGATGCAATTAAGGGCGGGGCAAAAGACTTTATTGTAAAGCCATTCCAAGCGGATCGTGTAATTGAAGCTTTAACAAAAGTAGCAAATAGTTAATATAGAAGGGGTGCCACAAGGAATCAAAACAGTGATAGCGGATCGACGTGTGGCCCCCTTTTTTCTCATTGTAAAACACTAAATTGTTATACATAAATGAAATGTTTGTTAGACAGGTAGGGGATAAAAATGCAAACAGATCTATTAAATATATTTTTCGAAGAGTCAGAAGAACATTTACAGTCGCTAAATGAAAATGTGCTAGTGTTAGAACAAAATCCTGCTGATATGGATGTTGTAGGAGAAATATTCCGATCCGCTCATACATTCAAAGGTATGTCTGCGAGCATGGAATTTACGGAAATGGCTGATTTAACGCATAAGATGGAAAATGTGTTAGATGAAATTCGTCATGGAAATATAGTTGTAAATGCGGATATTATTGATGTGATTTTTGAGTGCATTGATAATTTGGAGAAGATGGTTGCAGATGTGCAACAAGGTGGAATGGGCAATATTGATGTAGCCTCAACTAAACAGAAATTAGAAGCATTATTGAACGGCAATGTAGAAACTCCTACGGAACATATAGAGCAAAATCATATAGACACCGATGATGGAGTTTCGCATGAAGTGCATATAACAGTTGAACAGCAAGCGATTTTAAAAGCAGTACGTGCCATTATGTGTATTGAAGCATTGCAAAATGTAGGGAATATACAAAAAACAGCTCCGAGTATTGAAGAAATTGAAGCAGATGCTTTCGGATTTGAATTTACAGTATTTATGGATACGGATTGTAGTATAGAAGAGTTGAAACAAGTAGTACTTCATGTTTCTGAAATTGAGAAAGTGGAAGTAAAGCAAGGAGAACCTATATCGAAGGAAGTAGCTTCTAAAAAAGTCGTGACACAAGAAGTTGTGCAAGTAGAAGAAAAGCTACAACCTGCTGTGGTTACGCAAGTAAAATCACCGATAGAGGCAACGAATCAACCTTCAAGTACTATGCCAGCTAAAAGTACTACAAAAACGAAAAATGCTAAAGTGGAGAATCGTTCAATTCGTGTTCAATTAGAGAAAATCGAAAGATTAATGAATATGTTTGAAGAAAGTGTAATTGAACGTGGGCGCATTGATGAATTGGCTCAAACAATTCAAAACAAGGAGCTAATTGAACATTTAAATCGATTAGGCGATATTTCAAAAGATATTCAAAATGTACTATTAAATATGCGTATGGTGCCGATTGAAACTGTGTTCAATCGTTTCCCGCGTATGGTACGTATGTTAGCGAAAGATTTAGGGAAAAAAATCGATTTACAAATTACAGGTGAAGATACTGAAGTAGATAAAATTGTTATTGATGAAATCGGTGATCCGCTCGTTCATTTAATTCGAAATGCAATCGATCACGGTGTTGAAACTGTTGAAAAACGACGTGATGCAGGTAAAAATGAGACAGGTACGATTAAATTAGAAGCCTTTCATAGTGGAAATCATGTCGTTATTCAAATTACGGATGATGGAAACGGTATTAATAAAGGGAAAGTATTAGAAAAAGCGATTAAAAATGGCGTTGTAACTGAAGCGGATGCGAATAGATTAACAGATCGTGAAGTGTTTGATCTTATTTTCCAACCAGGATTTAGTACAGCTGAAGTTGTATCAGATCTTTCTGGACGCGGTGTCGGATTAGATGTTGTAAAACATACGATTCATAGTTTAGGTGGACATTTAATTATTGATTCTGAGGAAGGAAAGGGAAGTACATTTAGAATTGAACTTCCATTAACGTTGTCTATTATTCAATCTATGCTTGTTCAAACGAATGATAAGCGTTATGCTTTACCTCTTGGAAATATCGTTGAAGCAATTCGAATTAAGAGAGAAGACATCCAATCCTTACAAGGGAAAGATGTGTTAAATTATCGTAATCAAATTATTGAAGTGAAACATTTAAGTACTGTATTTGGTGAAAAAACAGTAGATGAGGCGTTTGCGTCATATGATGGTCAAATGGTTCCTGTGTTAATTGTTCGTAATACACATCGCAGCTATGGACTTATTGTAAACACAATTATCGGTCAAAGAGAAATAGTCTTAAAGTCATTAGGTGACTTCTTTGCAGAGAGTTCTAACTATTTCTCTGGTGCGACGATTCTCGGTGATGGACGAGTGGTCCTCATTTTAAACCCAGAAGGTTTATAATAGGAATGAAGGAAAGCTCCCCACTTGTATACAATTGGGGAGCTTTTTGGCTAATTGCTACGAATCTAATAATGGGATACATAGTAACGTTTTATACTAATGAGTTTGCTAAAATAAGAGTTTATATTATTTGATAGAAAAACAGAAATGAGGAGGCAGGGAAAATGCCTGAGCAACACACAAAAGGGGATACAAGCACGATTGTGCTAGAAAAAGAAAATGAGCATTTAACGCCTCAAGAATGCGATATTCTTGGCGAAATTGCAAATATATCATTTGGTTCAGCTTCGACTGTATTATCAACAATTTTAAATAGGCAAGTAAGCATTACTGCTCCTCGCATAGAGTTGGTAGATTTATATGATTCAAGAGATGTCGAAGTTCCACATGTTGTATTAAACATTCATTTTACAAAAGGATTAGATATGGAAAACCTTCTTGTCCTTAAGCAAGATGTTGCATTATCCATTGCTGATTTAATGATGATGGGAACAGGTGAAGTGGAGGACGGAAAAGAACTTGGTGAATTAGAGCTAAGTGCTGTACAAGAAGCGATGAATCAAATGATGGGATTCGCAGCTACATCTATGTCGGAATTCTTCCAAGATACAGTAGATATGTCTCCGCCGACGATTAAAGTTGTAAAGTTATCAGAAGAAATGGAGAAAATCTCTGAAATCGATGGGAATCATACGATTGTTAAAGTGTCGTTTGATTTAAAGATAGATAATCTTGTAAACTCTAAACTTGTACAAATTGTTTCAGTTGAGCATGCGAAACAAATGGTAAATAAATTAATGCAATTATCTGGTGAAGTAGAAGAAACAGTCGAACCATCAGAAGTAGTGGAAACTGAGATTGTAGAAGAACAAGTTGAAAAAGAGCATTTAACACAAGAAGAGAAAGATGTGCTTGGTGAAATTGCAAATATTTCAATTGGTTCCGCTTCAACAGTATTGTCAACGCTTTTAAATCAGCCAGTTACAATTAGTACACCAAATGTGGAAGCAATTAATGTTCGTCATTATGATGGAGTACCAGTGCCATTTGTTATTTTAAATGTCGACTTTGTTGAAGGGCTAAAGAATGAGAATGTATTCGTATTTACGAAAGATGTCGCCTTAACAATGGTAGATTTAATGATGATGGGAACAGGGGAAGTTGATCCGGAAAAAGAGCTTACTGAATTAGAACTGAGCGGTATTAAAGAAATTATGAACCAAATGATGGGTCATGCTGCTACGGCGATGTCAGAAATGTTCCAAGAAAAAATGGACATGACGCCGCCAAATGTTAAATTTGTAACGTTAAAAGAAGAAATGGAGTATTTGGGAGAGTCAATGGAAGTGGACGAACTCGTTCAAATTACGTTCAATCTTGAAATTGGTGATCTGCTTCAATCGAAAATGTATCAAATTTTGCCAATTTCTGAAGCGAAAGAAATGGTAAGGCGACTTCTGTATCCGATGGTGGAAGAAGAAGAGATTGCCACAGAAGAAATTGAAGAAGAAAAAATTGTAGAACCAGTTGTGCAACCTATTGAATTTAAAGAAGTAAAACAAATGGAACCAGTATATATGGACACGTCCATTCTACAAAATGTAGAAATGAACGTGAAATTTGTATTTGGAAGTACAGTGAAAACGATTCAAGATATATTAAGTTTACAAGAAAATGAAGCAGTTGTGCTAGATGAGGATATTGATGAACCAATTCGTATTTATGTAAATGATGTATTAGTGGCGTATGGTGAACTTGTAAATGTAGATGGATTTTTCGGAGTAAAAGTGACGAAATCACTATAAGGCATTGAAATAGGAGTTTGAACTAGTAGATGAAAAACGTAAAGTTTTTTCTAATGAGTTGGCTATGCATACATGTATGCTTGTTCTTCCCCTTGCAAAGTCAGGCTGAGGAACAAATTGAGTCAGATCAAAAAATAAATGAAGTGAATGTACAAGAAGAAAATAAGGAATCTCAAGAATCGTCAGAGCAAGTGGAAACGAAGCAAGATGAAGAGAAACAAAAAGAAGCAGAACAACAAGAAGTAGTAAATAAACAATTGAGTGAAAGAAAGATAGAAACAGAACAGGGAATTATTACAGTAAATAAGCCGGAGCTTAAAGTTGGCGAAGAGGTGCGAATTGCTGTAGAACCAAATGGGAAAAACATTCAAAGTATGAAAGGTATATTGCAGTTACAAAAAAATGGGGAGCAATATGCGCAAGAAAGAATGTTATCTTTTGAGTATGATGAAGAAACGAAGAGCTGGGTTGCTAACTATAAAGCAGGGGATTTTGATTTGCAAGGTGATTGGAATCTTCAGCTCGTTCAAAGTTACAAAGAGAATGAGAAAGAAGAGCTCATAAAAAATGAAGTGAAAGTCCCGCTCATTCGTATTAAAAATGAAACGCCAACTATAGATAAAGAATTGCCAAAGTTACAGAAAGTTACTATTGATGAAGTAAAAGAGAACTTAGTTGAACGAAAACAGGGAGATTCTATACATATACGAGTAAAAGCATCAGATATAGAATCGGTTGTAAAAGAAGTGCGCGTTACATTAAAAGGGAAAGAAAATAAAGAGCTTTCGTTTTTATTAGACTACAACAAGCATGATATGGATTGGCAAAAAGTATTTGAAATAACAGAAGCATTGCCGGCTGGGCCATACGAATTACTTGTAGAGATAATAGATGCAGCAGGTAATAAACTTGTTGAGGAAAGTGAATATACCATTTCTGTTTTGGCGCCAAAAAATGAAGATGATAAAAAGATAGAAGAGAAAGAAGATAAATTAGATAATAAACTAGAAAATGAATTAGAAGATAAGAAAGAAAATGAGAAGCAAGAAGATTCCAAAGTCAAAAACCCGGTTCCAGAAGAAAATTTGCCAGTTGTTCAAATTCCGAAGCGAGATGAGAAAGTAAATAAGTTTATAAAAGAACCGTTGAAAGAGAAAGAGGAATTTACTTACGTTATAAAAGAGCCGTTCGAAGACAACAAGGAAGTACATAAGGCGAAGGACCAAAAAGAGAAAAATAACAAACAAGTTGCCTCTAAAAAGAAAGAACAAAAAGAAGAACCGAAAGACAAGAAAGAAGAAAAAGGTGAACAGGGAGTGCAAGCTTCTGATGTGTTTACTATCATGTCAGGTTTATTCGTACTGTTTTTAGTTTTAAAGAGTAATAAAGAATGGGGCTAATTATTTCATAGTAGTGGAGGCGCTTAAATGGAGATTAAACGTACGACAATTGAAGATAAGGCGTTACAACCATTAAAACAGCCTGCAGCTATTTCGGAGCATGAAATCCAGAAAGAACGAAAGCGTAGCAATTTAGTGTTTACTGGACAGTCTAAAATTATTTCGAAAAATAATGAAATAGGCATTTTACTTGCAAGTTTAAGTGATGGAAAGATTATGAAGGAAATGCTTTCTAAAGAGATGGATACAGTGTTACAACTTTTTAAAAAGTTACATACGTTATCTGGAGAAGGTAAGCAAACAGAAAAAATATTTGAACAAGTAATTAGAAGCCTACAAGGGCTTGTTAAGCAGGCGCATATAAAAGAACTTCCTTTGTTAGATGGAACATATGATTTCGCTGAAGTACAACTATCATTTGGTAGAAAAGTACATATTCCGTTACTAGATGTGAGTGCACTTATCTCTAGAGTGGAAAGTGATTCTTCAGAAGGAAATATAAATTTGATGGTAACGGTTATTACTGCTTATATAACGAAATTGTCTAACGAAACAATTTTAATTAGTGTTACAGACCGCATTGCTAAAGATCGGGATGTAAGTGTATGGAGAGCGCTTGCGGAAATGAACATGACACAATTATCACAGGCATTGAAACAAACGATGCAAGAACATAAATGGTCTATGACGCTTCTTTTTCTCTTTGTATGGATTGTCGGTATTATTTTAATTCGAGTTATGTAAAAAGGTCGTCACTCCATTGTGACGACCTCTTTTATATTTTTTCGTAGAAGAATGTATCAAATCGCTGAAGATTGTAACGTTCGGGTGTTAAAATTTGTTCCGTACTACCAACAAATAGTACACCGCCTTTTCGTAAAGAACGACTAAATTTTTCGTAAAGTTTTACTCTTGCTTCTTCTGTGAAATATATCATTACATTGCGACAAATAATCAAATCATAATTTGTATCGAATGACTGCATTAAAAGGTCATGTTGTTTAAACGAGACGTTTTGTTTAATGTTTTGATGCAATGAATATAGATCATTCTCTTTTGTGAAATGACGTTCTTTCAAATCAGTAGGTAATTCCTTTAACGAACGTTCTGTATATTGACCGCGTTTTGCGGTTTCTAAAATATGAAAATCAAGATCTGTTGCTTGAATTTCAAAACGAAATGGAGCAAGATGCTTCGATAAAATTAAAGAGAGTGTATACGGTTCTTCACCAGCAGCGCAAGCGGCACTCCATACCTTTAATTTTCCGCTATTTTGTTCGAGTAATTTTGGTAGTGCTTTCGACTCTAAAGTTTGCCATCGTTCTTTATTTCTAAAAAACTCTGAAACGTTAATTGTAATATAGTCAATAAAATTTAAAAATAAATTTTGATCAGCGCGTAATTTGTTTAAAAAATTAGTGTAGTTTTCGAAGCCTTTTCTCGAAATGAAAGCATCGATTCTACGGCGCATTCTATCTTGTTTATATGAAGCGATGTCCATATTGAATTGTTGTTTAAAACTCGCGATAAAATGATCATAATCTTGTTCAATTATCATATTTACAATGGGCACAATAATGATATTGTGCCTCCCCCTTTACATCATACGAATTTTTTGTTCAAAGCTTTTTTTCATTTGCTTTTCATGTAATCCTGGTAAATCATAAATGACAGCATCAATACCTGCTTCTTTTGCAACATCGACAGGGATGACAGATGTATGTTTGTCCCCATTATAAAAACAGAGAACTAAATCAGTGTCTTCAATAATTTGTTTAACAAAAAACATATAATCTGATCGGTAAATGGAGTCAGAAGGATGATCAAAAGCAACATATTCGGCTCCGTGTTTTTTTAAGTAATCAACGACTTCTTGGAATTCACCTGTAATTGCTTGCAATGGTTGCAGCGTGTAAAGGCATAAATTTTGAGCGAGTCTTTCATTCTCAACGAAAAAACGAAGAACCTCATTTTCAATAGATTTATAACATAATATGTAAATTTTATGTTTGTGAGCATAGTCAGTTAAAAATTTTTTAATTTCTTCTTGATCTAATGCTGTTAATTGATTTGAACCACAAAGGAAAATATTCATAGAATTGTGCCACCTCATGCTAAATTGTAACATATCTTTTATAAAAAATAACTGCAAAATATTACTGTTCAGAGTATAATTATAAATAACTGGATTTTACGATTAAGTTTAGGAAGAAATAAAAAAATAAATAGGTGATATATATGCTACGTTCTATCTCGCATAATCCAATTTTATCGCATATACCACCTGCTACTCAAATGCCGAAAGAAGCAAATGTCAGGACAGGACTTGCATTTTCGGATAATTTGCATGCAGATCCGAAAAAAGATAAATTACTAGAACAAATGGAAGCGTTTGTCGATAATATTGGAGAAATTAAAGAGAAAATTGAAATGGAATTAACGCTTGATAATGTAATGGAATACAAAAATACAGTAAAATCATTTTTGAATTTTTACGTTGATAATGTATTGCAGTATAAAGATGTCATGTCTCGTCACCCACGTTACGGATATTCACAGAAAATGACGATTGTGAAACAGGCAGAAATGGGATTGAATGAATTAGAAGATGTGATGAACTTAATTAATACGAAAACAGGACATTTAGAAATGTTAAATCAAATTGGAGAAATCCATGGTTTAATTGTGAATTTAGTCTTGTAAAAGGAAGGAAGCTATATGTACATACAATTATATGAAAAGCTTGTTATTATTCAAAAAGCGTATGAAAATATTCAAGCGCTTGGAGAGCAAATATATGAGAATTTAAAAAATAAAAATGTAAATGCAGTTCAAAAGTTGCAAGTAGAGCAATTGCAGTACATTGACGGTTTAAAAGGGTTATCAAGCTCATTTGAAGAAATGGTTGTTCAGTTCTGTAAAGAACAAGGAGTTGAATCATTTCGTGTAAGTGCGTTATTTTCGTATTTTTCTCAAGAAGAAATTGAAAAAATGAAAGAATTACAAAAAAACGTAACTGAATTAGAAGAGAATGTAAAAATGATTCTTTTGAAAAATCAATATTACTTAAACGTACTATTAAAAACTACAGAAAGTATTGTGGATTCTGTTTCTGAATATAATTTAGAGCGAAACAATAATTCGCAAATCTTTATGAACGAACTATTGTAAAGGAGAAGTGAAGCTTTATGAGATTATCTGATTATAATACACCGCTATCGGGCATGTTAGCGGCTCAAATGGGGTTACAAACAACGAAACAAAACTTGTCTAACATTCATACACCGGGTTATGTGCGTCAAATGGTGAATTACGGATCTGTTGGAGCAAGCAATGGTCATACGCCAGAACAGAGAATTGGTTACGGTGTACAAACGCTAGGTGTTGACCGTATTACTGATGAGGTAAAGACGAAGCAGTTTAATGATCAATTATCTCAACTCTCTTACTATAACTACATGAATTCGACTTTATCACGTGTAGAGTCTATGGTTGGAACGACAGGAAAGAATTCATTATCTAGTTTAATGGACGGTTTCTTTAATGCCTTTCGTGAAGTGGCAAAAAATCCAGAACAACCAAACTACTACGATACATTAATTTCTGAAACTGGGAAGTTCACAAGTCAAGTGAATCGTCTTGCGAAAAACTTAGATACAGTGGAAGCACAGACAGCAGAAGATATTGAGGCGCATGTTAATGAATTTAATCGTCTTGCTGCTAGTTTAGCAGAAGCGAATCATAAAATTGGACAAGCAGGTACACAAGTGCCGAATCAACTTTTAGACGAAAGAGATCGCATCGTTACAGAGATGTCTAAGTATGCAAACATCGAAGTATCTTATGAATCTATGAATCCTAATATCGCGAGTGTTAGAATGAATGGTATTTTAACAGTAAATGGACAAGATACATATCCACTTCAATTAAATAAAGAAAAAGACCCAATGTCAGTTGAGATTTACGGTTCAGAAATCTCTGTAACTAGCGGGGCGATAAAATCAGCGATTGATACGAAAGCGAAGATTGTTGATTATAAAAAAAATCTCGAAGACTTAATGAGTTCGATGAAAAATCAAGTGAATACAGTGATGGGAAAAGATTTCTTCGTTGGAGATTATGCGAAAGAGATGAAGTTAAATCCAGAATTCCAAAAAGATGTTTCGAAAATGAAAATGTCTGCTGAAACAGCAAATAAACTAGCAGCAGTTACAGATGACGATTATAAAGAAGGTCTTTCTTATAAACAAGCATTAGACCAATTTATAGTTCGTGTTGCATCTGATAAAAGTGCAGTAAATGGTTATCAAAAAATTCATGGCGACTTACTAGAAGGTATTCAACAAGAAAAAATGAGCGTTGAAGGTGTAAATATGGAAGAGGAAATGGTAAATTTAATGGCCTTCCAAAAATATTTCGTCGCAAACTCTAAAGCTATTACTACGATGAATGAAGTGTTTGATAGTCTATTTTCGATTATTCGATAAGTGATAATAATTGATTGGAAATATATAAGGAGGAGATAGAAATGAGAGTATCTACATTTCAAAATGCAAACTGGGCAAAGAATCAGTTAATGGATTTGAATGTGCAACAACAATACCATAGAAATCAAGTAACTTCAGGGAAGAAAAATCTTCTTATGAGTGAAGATCCACTTGCAGCGAGTAAATCATTTGCGATTCAACATTCATTGGCGAATATTGAACAAATGCAAAAAGATTTAGCTGACTCAAAAAATGTATTAACACAAACTGAAAATACTTTACAAGGTATTTTTAAATCTTTAACGAGAGCAGATCAATTAACGGTACAGGCATTAAATGAGCCAAATGGTGAAAAAGAATTGAAAGCCATCGGTGCAGAGATTGATCAAATTTTAAAACAAGTTGTATATTTAGCGAATACGAAAGAGCAAGGTCGTTATATTTTCGGTGGTGATAGTGCAGAAAAGTCACCATTTACAGAAGATGGTACGTACCAGGGCGGAAAAAATGATGTGAACTGGCAATTAAATGATGGTTATGAATTAAAGGCATTTCGTAACGGAGAAGCATTATTATCCCCGGTTATAAAAACGTTAAAACAGATGAGCGAAGCGATGCAAAAAGGTGACCAAAAAGCGTTACAACCGTTATTAGGAGAAAATAAGAAAAACTTAGATGGTATCATTAACCGTACAACTGAAGTTGGTTCAACAATGAACACAATGGAGACGTTTAAAACAATTTTAAGTGAGCAAAATTTAGCACTTCAAGAAAACCGTAAAGAAATTGAGGATGTTGATTTAGCGGTCGCAATTTCTGACTTGGCATATATAAATGCAACGTATGAAGCGACGCTTAAAGCGGTTAGTACGATGAGTAAAACGAGTATTTTAGACTACATGTAATCTATAAGGAGTGAGAAAAATGGCAGGAACAACGATGACAGGTATTGGTGGTAGACAACAAATTTGGAACCTCGGAAATAATATGATCGATACTTCTAACTTCGTCGAATTAGAAATGAATGCTTTAGATATGAGGAAAACACCATATACGAAAGAAAAGAATGACCTTACAAATGATAAACTACTATATACAAGTTTAAAATCAGAATTTAGTTCTTTTACACAAACTTTTAAAAACTTAGCGGCTTTTAAAGGAAATGAGAAAAAAGTAACGACAACACAAGACGGTTATATTAATGTAAAAGCTGATGGTGGTGCGATTGCAGGAACTTTTAATATGACGATTACACAGCTTGCACAGCGTCATCAAATAGCTTCAAATGAAATTAAAGATATAAATGCAAAGCTTCCTAAAGATGAAACATTAAAACTAGGTGGTAAAGAACTAAAAGTAACAACTGATATGACATATAAAGATTTAATTAATAAGATTAATGATGGAGATTATGGCGTATCAGCTTATACACTTGGAAATAAAATTTTCATGACCTCGAAAAAAGAGGGAACAGATGGACAGATTAAGTTTGAGGCGAACACATCTACACTATTTCAAGATATGGGTTTAGCTAAGGCGGATGGCACAGCGCTCAATACAATCAATGAAGCACAAAATGCTATGTATACTATTAATGGTATCAAAGGGGAAGGTTCTACTAATACAATTGAAGCTCTTCCTGGTGTGAAAATTGAGTTGTTAAAGGTAACTGAGCCGAAAGTAGAAGGAGCGCCAGATGCTGGTACAACAACAGATCCAAAAGCAAAAGGTATAGATCTGAAATTTACAGTAAGTGATTCAAACGTAACAGATGCATCGAATGTTATTAAAAAAATGGTAGCTGATTATAATAAAGCTGTTTCTACAGTAGATATCTTTGCTGGAAAAGGTGGAGCTTTCCAAGGTCAAGCTATTATGCAAAGTGTACGTCAGGCAATGAACAATGTCGTAACATTTTCTCAAGATGGCAATTATTTATTCACATTTGGTATTCAATTAAAGCAAGATGGGACGATGGAAGTTAATGATGAAAAATTAACACAAGCATTAAAAGAAAAACCCGATGCAGCGAAGCAATTTTTCTTTAGTTCTAACGGTTTAGGAAAAATGATGGAAGAACCGCTTGATAAACTATTCGGTGATAAAGGTGTGGTCGGCGAGAGAGTTAAAAACATTGACTCACGTGTAAGTGATTTAGATAAAAAGATTAAAGATATTGAGACGCAAAACTTGCAAAAGCAAGATGAAATTGTGAAGAAGTATCAAAAGCTAGAGAGTACATTGGCGGCGCTTGATAGCCAACTAAAAACAATTAAAGCAATGACAAAACAAAAAAGTGATGATTAATGAAAGTTGAGGAAGTGATCGTATGCAAGCATGGCAACGTTATATGCAAAATGATATTATGACGAGTAATCCGATTAAAAATACAATTTTTATTTATGAAAGATGTATTGTAGAGTTTCGTAATTTAGAAGAACTTTTACATACTTTTAAACTACAAGAAGGGGACGCACTTCTTGAAAAATTAGAACGTATTTTTGAAGAACTAAAACTTCAATTAAACCCTGAAATTACGAAAGATTTATATGATAGTCTCTATGGTTTATATGATTGGATTAGCATTCAAATTCAAACGATGAAAGTAACTCGTGAAGCGAAAGATATTGATGCAATTGTGAAAGTGTTACAAGATTTAATAGACGGTTACCGCGGAGCACTTGAAAATGAACAATGATATTTATCGGACGTTTGTCAGCTGTTTTAATGAAATCGGTGAATTGCAAGTGTCAGACAGAGAGTTTGCTGAGAAGAGTGAGATGTTAAATCGCTGGATGATGACATTGGATGAAGAAACGCGTGCGCAAGTTGCAGCAGAAGTAAGCCCGTTCATTATTAAGGCAGCTCAGCATATTCGGGATAAGCAAAAGATTTTGGAAGAAATGATTATGACAAATGATGGGCGAATGAAGGCTAATTCATTTTACGGTAAATATTAATAATAACGTTTGGAAACAGATTCCCCTTTTAAAAGGGGGTCTATTCCTTCGTTTACATAAAGAACCCGCTGATTGAGGTTTCATTTTATGACTGTGATGAAATAATAATTGTAATCTAAATAATAGAAAATGGACTTTAGTTTATATATTGAAATGTTCTATAGATTACTGTGTGTATACAGTTTTTTGCATTCTTTTTTATATTTTTATATTTTTCTAAAGACAACAATGAAAAAATGGAATAAAATATGTAAGGGTACATAATAGTAAATATTTTAATAAATGCATATAAGAAAATAAATAATGAAGTGAAACTTCTATCAGTGGATCAATAAGTTAGAAAAGGAAGGGTGTGGAATATGCCAGATTTAGTGAGTGATGTAAGCCATTATATGAATTATTTAGTGACGAAACGAAATACGGTTTCTAGTAATATTGCAAATGCGAATACACCTGGCTATAAAGCACAAGATGTAACATTTGCTGAGCAGATGAATAAAAGTAGTGCATTATATAAAAACAATGCGGCTGATTTAAAGAGTAATCCAGATTTATATCAAACGAATGAAATGCACTTGCCGACAGTAAATACGAAAAATACATATGCAAAGATTCAAACAAAATCAATGCAAACGAATAAAGACGGAAATAGTGTGGATGTAACGACAGAAATGCTAGATTTAATGAAAGCAAATCAGTTATACGGTATTTCAGTTAACGCAATTAATACACAATATGCAATTAACCAAGCGGCACGCGGACGTTAAAAGTAGAAGGAGAGACAACGGATGTTTCAGGCAATTAATGCAAGTGGCTCAGGGCTAACAACAGCGAGAAAGTGGATGGAAGTTACTTCTAACAATATTGTAAATGCAAATACGACGGCGGCTCCGGGGGCAGATTTATATGAGCGTCGTAGTGTGGTGCTAGAATCAAACAATAGTTTTGCAAGTATGTTAGATGGGGCTCCTACTAACGGAGTAAAAATAAAAAGTATTGAAGCAGACAAAACGGAAAATTTAGTGTATGATCCGACGCATCCGCACGCAAATGAAGAAGGATATGTACGTTATCCCAATATTGATGTAACTGCTGAAATGACGAATGTAATGGTTGCTCAAAAAATGTATGAAGCGAATACGAGTGTATTAAATGCGAATAAAAAAATGCTTGATAAAGATTTAGAAATCGGCCGAGGATAAGGGGGAAGATAGTAATATGAAAATTCAACCAATGTTACATACACAACCATTTGGAGCAATTCAGTCAATTGGTGCACCGAAAACTTCTCAAACATCTGTAGTTGAGGGGAAAAAGTTTATTGATTTATTGGAAGATATGAATCAAACGCAAAACAATGCGCAAACAGCAGTATATGATTTACTAACTAAAGGGGTAGGAGAAACACATGACGTTTTAATTCAGCAAAAGAAAGCTGAGTCTCAAATGAAAACAGCTGCTCTCGTACGTGATAATCTTATTGAAAATTATAAGTCACTAATTAATATGCAAATTTAGGAAAGTGGACGGGTGTGTTTAAATGGAAAAGATGAAAAATGTTATCCAATCGTTAAAAACGTGGCATAAGTTAGTAATCGGTGCTGCGCTTTTAGCGATTGTAACAGGAGCACTTTTATACTTCACCTTGCCAGATAAATATGTTGTTGTATATCAAAATTTAAATGATGCAGATAAACAAGAGATTACAGCAGAATTATCGAAGTTAGGTGTCGATTACCAATTAGCGGCCGATGGTTCAATTCGTGTGCAAAAGAATGATGCTCCATGGGTTCGAAAAGAAATGAATGGGATGGGCTTACCGTTTAATTCGAAAAGCGGTGAAGAAATTTTATTAGAAAGCTCTCTCGGTTCAAGTGAACAAGATAAAAAAATGAAGCAAATTGTCGGTACGAAGAAGCAATTGGAGCAAGATATTGTAAGAAACTTTGCGACAGTTGAAACGGCAAATGTTCAAATTACATTGCCTGAAAAAGAGACAATTTTTGATGAAGAAAAAGCAAAAGGAACAGCGGCGATTACGGTTGGAGTGAAACGTGGCCAATTGTTAACAGCTGATCAAGTTGCAGGTATACAGCAAATGATTAGTGCAGCAGTTCCTGGTGTGAAGGCAGAAGAAGTAAGTGTTATTGATAGTAAAAAAGGTGTTATCTCAAAAGGAGCAGATGAAGCACATTCTAGTAGTTCCTCTTCTTACGAGAAAGAAGTAGAGATGCAGCACCAACTTGAAGGTAAATTAAAGCAAGATATTGATGCAACGTTAATGACGATGTTTAAACCGAATGAATATAAAGTGAATACGAAAGTATCTGTAAACTACGATGAAGTTACACGTCAGTCAGAAAAGTATGGTGATAAAGGTGTACTTCGTAGTAAACAAGAGCAAGAGGAAAGCTCTACTGCGCAAGAAGGGGCAGATACGAAGCAAGGTGCTGGTATTACAGCGAACGGTGAAGTGCCAAACTACGGTACGAACAATAATCAAAATGGTAAAGTTGTCTATGATAATAAAAATGGTAACAAAATCGAAAACTATGAAATAGATAAAACAGTTGAAACAATTAAGAAACACCCAGAATTAACGAAAACAAATGTTGTTGTATGGGTAGATAATGATACGCTAGTAAAACGTAGAATTGATATGACAACTTTTAAAGAAGCAATCGGAACAGCGGCAGGACTTCAAGCTGATCCGAACGGTAACTTTATAAATGGTCAAGTTAACGTTGTAACTGTTCAGTTCGATCAGCCGAAAGCCGAAAAAGAGAAAGAGCCAGAAAAAAGTGGTATGAACTGGTGGTTATTCGGTGGAATTACAGCTGGCTTATTAGCGATTGGTGGCCTAGTATGGTTCTTATTAGCAAGACGTAAGAGAAAGAAAGAAGAAGAGGAGGAATATGAAGAATACTTAGCAGAAGAGGAAATTGCTGCAAGTAATGAAAGTATCTTGGAAATTCCTGAAGAAAAAATAGTGCCAGAGCCAAAACCTGAACCAGAAGAACCGAAAGAACCAACGTTAGATGAACAAGTGCAGGATGCTACGAAAGAACATGTAGAAGGAACTGCAAAAGTAATTAAAAAATGGTTAAACGGACAGTAAGGGAGGAACAACGATGTTAGATGAAATCTCCTCCAAAGAAAAAGCTGCCATCCTTATTCGTACATTAGAAGAAGGGGTGGCAGCAAAAGTCATTGAATATATGACAGCTGAGGAAAAAGAAGTATTACTTCGTGAAATCGCAAAGTTTCGTGTATACAAACCAGAAACGTTAGAAAATGTACTAGGAGAGTTCTTATATGAACTAAATGTAAAAGAATTGAACTTAGTCACTCCAGATAAAGAATACATTCGTCGCATATTTAAAAACATGCCAGAAGACGAACTGGAAAAATTATTGGAAGATCTTTGGTATAACAAAGATAATCCGTTTGAGTTCTTAAATTCACTTACAGATTTAGAGCCACTTCTTACAGTGCTTAATGATGAGTCACCACAAACAATTGCAATTATCGCTTCTTATATTAAACCGCAACTTGCGTCTCAATTAATTGAGAGATTGCCAGATCATAAGCGCGTTGAAACGGTAATGGGTATAGCGAAACTAGAACAAGTTGATGGTGAGTTAATTAATCAAATTGGTGAGTTGTTAAAATCGAAATTAAATAATATGGCATTTAGTGCAATTAATAAAACTGATGGCTTGAAAACAATCGTAAATATTTTAAATAATGTTTCACGAGGTGTTGAAAAAACAGTCTTTCAAAAGCTGGATGAAGTCGATTATGAGTTATCTGAGAAAATTAAAGAAAATATGTTTGTCTTTGAAGACTTACTTGGTCTTGAAGATCTTGCGCTTCGCCGTGTATTAGAAGAAATTACAGATAACGGTGTTCTTGCGAAAGCACTTAAAATTGCAAAAGAAGAAATTAAAGAGAAATTATTTACATGTATGTCTTCAAACCGTAAAGAGATGATTCTAGAAGAATTAGATGGCTTAGGACCGCTTAAGATGACGGATGCTGAAAAAGCGCAGCAAACGATCACTGGTACAGTGAAAAAGCTAGAGAAAGAAGGAAGAATTATCGTTCAAAGAGGTGAAGAGGATGTCCTTATTTAAAAACAGAATTCCGAAGAATTCTGTTTCTTTTTCTGAAGAAACGTATGAATTACAATTTCCAAAACCAGCTTCAGTTCAAATAGAAGAGGAAGAATTACAAGCTGATCATGCAGAACTTCGCGCCCAGCAAGAATCATTACATATGGAAATGAGTCAGCTAAGGCAAGAGAAGCAAATGCTAGAACGAGAGCGGCAGCAGTTATTACAAGATAAAGAACAATTTCAAATGCATATTCATGAGCAAATGGAACAGATGGAAGCAGCGCGTGTGCAATTTCAAAAAGAACAACAAGAAACAGCATATGAATGGACAGAGTTATTATGGGATCAATCTTTTCATCTAGCAGAAAAAATCGTGAATCAAGCGGTAGATTCACGATTGCTTGATGTGTTACCTATTTTAACTGGCATCGTGCAAACATTGCCAACTTCGTTTGAAAAATTAATCATTACAGTACATCCAGAAACGTTTGAACGTATTCAAGAAGAGAAGGAGAATACGAAAGAATATTGGTTACTACAATTAGTAGAATGGAAATATGATTTCTCCTTGCAGTTTGGTGAATTTGTTCTGGAAGAAGAGAAAGAGTTCTTTGAATTTAAATTTGCACCTATATTTGCAAAACTTCGTCAGAAATGGGAAGAAGAGAAGTTATTTGAGGAGCAAAATGTATGAGCCGCCTGTTAATGAATGAGAACGAAAAATGGAATAAGTTTATTAAAACACCGCTGTATACGAAAGTAGGCAAAGTTCATAGTGTACAAGAACAGTTTTTCGTAGCAAAAGGGCCGAAAGCGAAGATTGGAGATGTTTGCTTCGTTGGAGAACATAACGTCTTATGTGAAGTGATTGCCATTGAAAAAGAAAATAATATGCTACTTCCATTTGAACAGACAGAAAAAGTATGTTATGGAGATTCAGTGACATTAGTTTCAGAAGATGTTGTTGTACCACGTGGTAATCACTTGCTCGGAAAAGTGTTAAGTGCAAATGGTGAAGTGTTAAATGAGGAAGCTGAAAACATTCCATTACAGAAAATAAAACTAGATGCACCACCTATACATGCATTTGAACGTGAAGAGATTACCGATGTATTTGAAACAGGAATAAAATCAATTGATTCTATGCTAACAATTGGTATCGGTCAAAAGATTGGTATTTTTGCTGGGTCAGGTGTTGGTAAATCAACTTTACTTGGAATGATAGCAAAAAATGCAAAAGCTGATATAAATGTTATTAGTTTAGTAGGGGAACGTGGCCGGGAAGTAAAAGACTTTATTCGAAAAGAGTTAGGCGAGGAAGGTATGCGAAAAAGCGTCGTTGTTGTAGCGACGTCAGATGAAAGTCATCTTATGCAACTTCGTGCAGCGAAACTCGCAACGTCTATTGCTGAATACTTCCGTGATCAAGGTAATAACGTATTACTTATGATGGACTCTGTTACTCGTTTTGCCGATGCACGAAGAAGTGTTGATATTGCTGTTAAAGAGTTACCGATTGGTGGTAAAACACTGTTAATGGAAAGTTATATGAAGAAGTTGTTAGAGCGGTCCGGAAAAACACAAAAGGGATCTATAACAGGTATTTATACGGTGCTTGTTGATGGGGATGATTTAAATGGTCCTGTACCAGATTTAGCACGTGGTATTTTAGATGGACATATCGTATTAAAGCGTGAGCTTGCAACGCTTAGTCATTATCCTGCAATTTCAGTATTAGATTCAGTAAGTAGGATTATGGAAGAAATTGTTTCGCCACATCATTGGCAACTTGCAAATGAAATGAGAAGGATTTTATCAATTTATAAAGAAAATGAATTGTATTTTAAGCTAGGAACGATTCAAGAAAATGAAGAAAATGCTTATATTTTTGAATGTAAAAATAAAGTAGAAGGCATAAATACATTTTTAAAGCAAGGTCGATCGGATAGTTTCCAATTTGATGATATCGTTGAAGCGATACAGCATATAGTATAAGGCCTCTGCCCAAGAGGTCTTATTTTTTTGTTTTTTAATATTTCACAGATTTTTTTGGAAAAAAACTATATAATAGAAAAAGAGAACGTTATAATAGAAAGGGGCTATGAAAACAGGTGGATAAACAGCAGTACGACACAATAAAATTGCAAATAAACCAAGAAAAAGAACATATTTTAAAAGAAGTGTATGAATTAACAGCTGAAAAAAGAAAAATAGAACAAAAAAAAGAATATGATTTATATGTTGTGAAATCGCGTAGTAAAGTCGTACAAACTGGGCAGCGTATTATGGCTGGCATGCTTTCTTCACATACGTTTTCACCTGAAAGAATAGAAGAATGGAATCGAAAAATTAAAAAAACGGAAGGTTTTATTCAAAAAAATGAAAGCCTTTTAGAGCAAGTAAAAGAAAAAGAACGTGTCATTGATGAGATGTATCAAGAAGATTGCAAAAAGCTTGCGAAAGCACAAGAAAAGCTGGAAGAAAAAATGCTTCTGGATTTGAAAATGTGTATGAATGGATGAGGTGAATGTAGTGATACAGTCTGTATTACCGGTGCAACAAAGTTTACCTCCGCAAAAAGAAAAAGGGCTAGAAGTACAATCAAAAAATGAAGATTCTTCATTCGATCGTACGATGAGAATGGAAAATAAAAAACAGCCGCAAACGGAGAAAACGAACCGAGAAGAAGCACCAAAAGAAGAGAAAAAAGAATATAACCTTTCTAAACCATCGGTAACGAAAGAAGAACCAATTGTAAAGAAAGAAGAAAAAAAAGAGACAGAACAGTTGTTATTAGCTGTATCTGAGCAAATGGTTGCAATTGAGCAATTACATGTGCAGCCGGAATTGTTATATCAATACATACAAAAAATACAAGAGCTATATAAAGAATATGGCAATATTAAACTTAATGAATTACCTGTAGCTGAATTACAACAATTACAAGAACTTCTTTCAAATATGAATATCAAAAATGCTATATGTTTAGAAGATACAATGCAAATGGTATTAGACAAAATGAAGATGCCAGAGCAAGCGATGCAAGCATTGAAGGCTGTAGAAACAGAAACTTGTAATATTGCAAAGAAACAAGAAGAGTTTAAAGACGTAGATCTTCCGAAAGCTGAGAGCGATGATGCAAAGATAGAGTTGCCAGAAGTTGATGCATTAAACGATTCGAGCTCTGCAGGTGCAGAATTATTAAATAAAACAACGAGTACCGAACAAATAGGGAAATCAAATAGTGGTGCTGAGAAAGTTTCATTACCTGACTTAGGAAAGAAAATGGAAGCGCAAGTAGAAGCGCTGCAAAAATTTGTAGTGAAACAAGAACGTGTTTTATTTCAGTTAAATCCAGAAAAACTTGGTACATTAACAGTGTTTATGAAAAAACACGGAGATCAAATTGACGTTCACGTAGAAATGGAAAAACACGATGCGAAAAAACGTGTTGAAATCATTTTTGATGAATTGAGATTAAAGTTAAAAGAAAAAGAAATCAATATTCAAATTAGCTATTCAGATAAAGATGAAAATCGTAAAGAACAGCGAGAACAAGAGCAAAGGCAAAAACAGAAATTAGCAAATACAAATCATGAAAAACAACAATCAACAGAATTTGCGGGATTATTGGAGGAATAAAGCGTGCCAACAGTTGGATTAAATACAACGAGTACAAATCATATTCCGTTACAAGCAGGAGCGCAAAAAAGTAATGTACCTGTTAATGGTGTACAATCGCCAGTGCAACAAAGTAATGGAGTTTCAGCAGGAGCGCAAAAGACTCCTGGGGTAATGGGGAAAGATGATTTCTTAAAATTGTTTTTATCAAGTTTCCAACAACAAGATCCATTTAATGCGATGGATATGAATCAAATGATGAATCAGACAGCGCAGTTATCTCTTATGGAACAAGTACAGAATATGACGAAAGCAGTAGATAAGCTGCAATCAACGATGTATTCAACAGCACTTGATGGTGGAATGAAGTTTTTAGGGAAATACGTAAGAGGTGTTGACGGTGACGGAAACAAAGTAACCGGTCAAGTAGAAACAGTTCGTCTTGCGGAAAATAACGATGTACAGCTCGTTATTAATAATAAAGTTGTCTCTCTTCGTTTCGTTGAGAGAGTGTCTGATAAACCGATTGGGGAAACGAACCCAGAAGACGCAAAGAAAGACGATCAAAAAGTAACTGAAGAAGTAAAAAATACAAATTCATAAGGAGTGTCCATACGTTATGATTAAAGCGTTATATACAAGTATTACAGGGATGAATGCAACACAAAATGCATTAAGTGTAACTTCAAATAATATTGCCAATGCACAAACAGTAGGTTATAAAAAACAAAAAGCAATGTTTGATGATTTACTATATAACAATTCGATTGGTGCAAAAGCCGATGATAAATATGCTGGAACAAACCCAAAAAGTATCGGTAACGGTGTAAAATTGAGCGGAACGGTTACCGATTATAGTGATGGTACAATTACGTTAACAGGTGGTAAAACACAAGCAGCAATGGAAGGTAATGGTTTCTTCGTTGTAGGTGATTCAAAAGGCGGAAATATGGAATTTACTCGTAAAGGTACGTTTGGGATATCTTCAGATTACTATATTACGAATACTGAAGGTCAATACGTATTTGCATACCCTGCAAATGAGGCAACTGGTGAAGTTGATTTATCTGGAATTCCAGGACCGTTGCAAATTCCAATGGGAACGGCAATTGGTGGTATTCGAACATCAAAAGGTGTAGTTGGAGGGAATATTCCAGCTGATGCAAAAGCAATCTCACAAGAGATACCTATATATGATAATGCTGGTAACACTTGGACGATGCGTGTGGAGTTTACACAAACGAGCGAACATAATTATTCATATAAAGTACAGATGCGCAATGATTCGAAAAAAGAAGGGTTTAAGGATGTTGAAGGTGCAGGCGGTAATATGGCATTTGATGCTGTTGGAAATCCAAGTCCGAAAGAGCAAGCAGCTAATATTCCATTTAATGGCGGCAATATAAAACTAGACTTAAGTAATTTAACGAATCATCCAACAGATAAAACATTATCAGTAACAGGCGTAGATGGTAGAGCGGCGGCGACTGTTAAAGATTGCTTCATTGCTGATGGTGGATATGTGATGGTAAAATATTCTGATGGAAGCATGAAAGCTGCTGGCCAATTAGCTGTTGCGATGTTCCCGAACGAAGGCGGACTAATGAAAACTGGTAATGGTAACTATACAGCGACGAATACGACGGGTATTTTAGCTCTTGGTGCATCTGGACAAAATGGAGCAGGAAAAGTACGTGGTAGTGCACAAGAAGGTGCAAACGTAGATTTATCTGTAGAATTTGTTGACTTAATGTTATACCAACGCGGATTCCAAGGAAATGCGAAAGTAATTAAAGTTTCAGATGAAGTATTAAATGAAGTTGTAAACTTAATTCGATAATATATCGCATGGAAAAAATGTAATGGAGTAGAAAGGGTTTTTTATTCGTATGACAAGACAAGAGCGAATTTTACAATTGCCTTTTTTCGAAAATAAACGTGAACTTGCCGAGCAAGTATTAAAAATAGAACGAGAAGAGCATGTATATTTACCAGATCAATTTGAAATTAAGCAAGTGCCTCCGTATTCATTTGGCGAAAAACAAGCGATCATTGGCCGTATCCATGAGTTTTATTTCATAAGTGTTGGTAGCGATAGTGTTTGGAAGTATCAACTGTTTAAGGATGAGATGAAGTGTCGTGAGTTTTTTGTTATGTTGCCAAATATTACGGATCAGCAAATAGCGTTTTGGTTTAATAACATAGAGTTATTGAAAGGTTCTTAAAAGCACTTTTTAGGTTTTGAGAGAGGACCTGGCGATGTTTTGGAGCGGTTAGTGCCTAATAGAGTCCCGACCGATGTGTAAGACCAGAGATATGTAGCGTTACTAGAGTAGTGTGGTAGTGTAAGAAGTGGTAATATAAAATAGTTTTAAATTAATTTAAGGTAGTTGTATATACAATTAGACTGAATTTCTATAAAAGGAGAGGTGAGGAGGATGGCGCAAAATAAGTATCGCGTTACATTCATTTCGCCGAGTGAGGTTGAGCAGCGGACTGTAATGGCGGCGAATAGTTTGCCAGATTTAATTCGTAAAGTAGAGAGTATTATCGCAGATCCAAACGGTTATTTTGTGAATGATAAAAAAAATAATTGTTATTTTAAAGTGATTAAAGAAAATGTTACGTTTATTCAATATGAGTTACTATTTTCGGATAAGGAAATTCATATTGAAAAATTAAAACATATAGCACCGGTGGTATTAAAACGATTATTCGAAAAAATAAATGATCCGGAATTATATGCACTCGCGCTACTTGATGTTGATATAGCAACGAAAGAATATGTGCTAGCAGAAATGAATTCTGAACTGAGAATAAGAGTAGAGACAGAGCTTTCGAAAAAATGGGAAGCAATGCCGACGGAAATTGTAGGTGCACAAGAAGTTTTATTAGAGGCACTTGCTTCGTTTATACAAGATTAATTGTTTTTTAATAAAATGAATCGTTCGACTATCTATATTTTTTATATAGGTAGTTGACTTTTTCTCTTTTATAAAGCTTAATAATTAGATATACGGAATTAATGGAAGGGGAGCGACACCTTTATGTCACAAGCACAAAGTATTTTATTAGAAAGCGGAACAAATGAATTAGAGATTGTTACGTACACTGTTGGTGAAAACCTATTTAGTATTAATGTAATGAAAGTACGTGAAATCATTAATCCATTTCCTGTTACAACTGTGCCAGAATCTCATCATGCAGTTGAAGGTGTTGTTCAAGTACGTGGTGAAATTTTACCTGTTATTAACTTGGCAATGGCTCTTAATTTAAAGTCAACAAAGCCACTTGATCAAACGAAATTTATCATCTCAGAATTAAACCAAATGAAAGTTATTTTCCGCGTTGATGAAGTGCATCGTATTCAACGTATTTCGTGGGAACAAATTGATGAACCAGCTTCATTATCTATGGGACTAGAAGAAACGACATCTGGTATTGTAAAACTAGATGGAAAAATCATCTTATTATTAGATTATGAAAAAATTGTATGTGAAATTAGCGGCACTGGTTATGACAATAAATCAATTGCAGGGTTAGAACAAAAAACAGATCGAGCTGAAAAAGTAATTTATATTGCAGAAGATTCAGCGATGCTTCGCCAAATATTAGAAGAAACATTATCATCAGCTGGATATACGAAAATGAACTTCTTCAGCAATGGTGCAGAAGCGTTAGCGCAAATTGAAAAATTAGCGAAAGAGCAAGGCGAAAAAATGTTTGAGCATATTCACTTGCTAATTACGGATATTGAAATGCCAAAAATGGATGGACATCATTTAACGAAAGTGGTTAAGGATAGTGAAGTAATGAATCGTTTACCAGTCATTATTTTCTCTTCATTAATTACAAATGAATTATTCCATAAAGGTGAAGCTGTAGGAGCAAATGCTCAAGTAAGTAAGCCAGATATTCAAGAGCTAATTGGTTTAGTTGATAAGTTAGTGTTGTAAGAAAAGTACTTTTTTAGCTGGAATAGAGGAACTAGCTATGTGTGGCAGCGGTCAGTGCCAAATAGAGACCCATGCGATGTAAGACCAGAGATATGGAGTGTTTTTTTGGTAAATGGGACGAGAGAGCCGCCGAGATAGCTTTAGAAGAAGCGAAACTTCGATTGAGGATTTGAAGACTGGGTTTATAACTCTATTTTGTTAGAGAGAGGAAGGAATTAGCCATGTGTAGTATTGGCTAGTTCCTTTTTAGTATTATATACTTTAAATTGGTAGAAAAATGAAAGGTTTCTTGGGTGTTTGTCGCTGTATGTGTGAATAATCTTTATTTAGAGATTTTTAATTTAAAAATATGAGTGAACGTATTTTTTGGATTACTTTAGTAACATTTCGTGGTAACGCAAATTTTTTCGGTGAAAAAATATTCAAAATACCATATAATATAATTAAATGTAATTAATATGCAATTTTGCATATTAATAAAAAACATTTTCCAAATTTTTATACTTTCTATACATTTTTGTATGTTTATTATTTGACAGATAATTTCGAACTGTTATAATATGGATATGTAAAAATTGCTATTTTCTTAAAAGACATGGGAGTCAGATGAGAATTGTGAAAGGATGAGGGGGAGTGGCACAGATTATGTATCACCACACAGCAATTAATGTATTAGGTCTTTTACAAAACATGTCAAATAATAAAATGAACGATATGCAACTAGAGGTGGAATTAAAAAAAATAGAAAAAGAATTCCAAGTAAAGTATGAAGAATTAGTTGATTTACATAATAGAATGGTATTATTTCAAATAGATATAGAAAAAAATGGCGGGATGCGAGCATATGAAAAATCAGCAATTACATGGCTGAAGTCTGAACTAGAGCTACTGTATGAAGTGTATCAATTTTGTCAACGTCACGGGTTAAACATTTTAAATATTTCAAAATACGTAAGTAAAAATGAACTAAATCTTTTTCCAAAAACAGAAAGTCAATTGCAAAATACGTATTATAAATTGAAAAAACGTGAAATACCGTTTGAAAATATTGAAAAACAAAAACCAGGACGAAAGCGAAAATATATACCAGTAAAAGAGACAATCGTTGCAAGAAAACAAGAAAATGAGTACGAATTAAAAGAAGAAATCCAGCATAAAGAGGATGAAAAAAATCTTGTAACAGTTATATCTGGTATCGTTGATAATTTTGAAACAATTAATCAGTGTAGTGAAAGGAAAGAAGACGAACTACATCAGTTTATGGAAGGTATTTATAAGCTTTCTAGCATGGCAGCAGGGCGTTCTAGGGAAGCAAAGAATACACGTAGTCTAGAAGGTGAATTGCAGTCGTTACAACTAGAAAATGAAAGGCTAAAACGAGAGAAAGAAGAGCTTGTACAAGATATTAAAGGTATGACGCAGCTTTTAATTCATTTCATTACAAGTTCTGATATTGATCAAATTCGTAAATTACCAACTTTCGTACAAGATTGTAAAATGGAATTACATAAACTTGGGCTATATAATGCACAAGACGGAAAAATGAAAATAATGGTTGACCGTAGCGGACAAGTTATGACGGTAACACAGTAATAAAATTTGGGTACAAAATAAAAGGGAGATACATAGTTTATATGTATTTCCCTTTTGTTTTGTATGGAATCGTTCCAAAGATGGAAGATTAATTTTTAAGATTGTAGTAGTTTAGAGACCATTTTCGGAATTTGGTTCGCTTGTGAAACCATACTAATTGCAACTTCAGTCAATAATTTGAACTTTAAAAAATCACTCATCTCCTGCGCCATGTCTGCATCTTCAATTCGAGATGCAGCATCTGTTAACGCTATACTTTGGCTATTTAAATTTTCAATATTAAATTTTAAACGATTTATCATAGCACCAAGGTCGGCACGATGAAGTGACACACTTTGCAAAGCCTCTTCAATTTTACGGATTGCCGCTCTTGCTTCTTGTTCTGTTGAAATCTTGATGTCGTGTTGTGTAGGGGAAGGGGGAATATGTTTCGTCATATTTATTGTATGACCGATATCGTCTAATGTAATAGGGCGGTTTTGACCGTCAAATACAGATAAATCATTAAACTCGGTAGTCTCGCCAATATAGCCAATTTGTTCTGTTAAAGATTGAAACTCTTTATTCAGCGAATGACAGTTTTTATTTGAATTTGTACCGTTTGAGGATTGAACGGCTAAATCACGCATACGCTGTAAAATATTTGTCACAGTTTGAAGGGCAGCTTCCGCCGTGCGAAGCATCGATATTGCATCCTCATTATTACGAATCGCCACGCGCATACCACTTGCTCTCGCATGCATTCGAGTCACAATTGCAACATTAGCGGGATTATCAGAAGCATGGTTTAACTTCTTACCAGTCGCCAAATGCTCCATTGACACATTCATACGTTTCTCATTCTCATACAACGACTGCCTAGCATTCATACTTAAAACATTCGTACCAATACGCATAATAGACACTCCTTATAGATTGATATAGTTAGTGTTTTAAAGCCAATAAACAGCTATGAAAAGAAAAAGAGACTTATGCTTATTTTCTATTTTTGTTTTTACATGGGAGGAATCTAGATAGGCATTGACCGCTTCTACACATCATAGATGCCCTTTTCTATCTAAAAAAAGAAAGGTTTTACAAATAATTCATCTATATAGAAAAAATAAACCTCTCTGCAAGCAGAGAGGTTTATTCAGGAAACTAACTCAAATGGCTTATTGTAATAATTTAGAAACCATTTGTGGAGTTTGGTTTGCTTGAGAAAGCATGCTGATACCAGCTTCGTTCAAGATTTTGAACTTAGTCATCTCAGACATTTCTTTCGCCATGTCAGCGTCTTCGATTTGAGAAGCAGCTGAAGCCATAGAAGAAGATTGGCTCTTAAGGTTGTTTACGTTAAAGTCAAGACGGTTTAATGTAGCACCTAGAGTTGCACGGTTAGAAGCGATTGTGTCAAGAGCTGCGTCAATTGATTTAATTGCCGCTGAAGCGTTTGAGTTCATAGCAACTTTTTCAATTTCACCAGCTACAGGAGCGTTAAATGCAGTTGTGATTTCTTTTGCTTTGGCAAAATCAGTTGGAGCTGCTTCATAAGCTTTGATTTTATTTTCGACAGCTGTAATATCTGAGTCACTCATAATGTCTTTAACTTTAGCGAACTCTTGTTTAAATGCATCAACAGCACCTTTAATTTGAGTTTCAGTAGGAGTACCAGTTAACGCTGAAATTGCGTCTGCTGCCTTTTTCGCACCATCACCAGCTGCTGTAATCTGTGCATCTGTTACTGTGATTTTCTCTGTTTTTCCAGTAGCATCAGCAGTTTTACCACTAATTGTTAAAGTATCAATATTTAATGCTTTAGTAGAAGAATCTGCTAAGTTGATATTGATTTGCTTGCTTGTATCAGCATTATCTAGTGTTTGGATAGCGATAGTTTTATTATCACCATTTAACAATTTCTTATCATTAAACTCTGTGTTTTTAGAAATGTAATCAATTTGATCTTTTAAAGCTGTAAATTCTTTATCTAGCGCTTTTTGGTTATCGTCAGTGTTCGTACCGTTTGCAGATTGGTTAGCGATGTCACGCATACGAAGTAAGATGTTAGATACTGAGTTTAAAGCTGAGTCAGCTGTACGGATTAAAGACATACCGTCTTGTGTGTTGTTAGCTGCAACACCTAATCCGCTTTCACGAGCACGCATACGAGTTGCGATTGCAAGACCTGCTGCATCGTCAGAAGCGTTGTTGATACGTTTACCGCTTGATAAACGGTCCATAGCGTTGCTCATTTTAGCTTGGTTTTGGCGCATGTACTCTTGAGTACGCATGCTGTTAATGTTTGTATTAATTCTCATGTTAAGAAACCCCCATTTTTTTATATTGACTTTTCTGCAAATTGAAAAACGGTAATATGCGAAAAAATCAATTTCGAGATTTATTGTAATCCCTGTCATAGCGGGTGTCAACTAAAAATTCGAATTAATAAATATAAAAAAATAACAGTTTAACAATATATTCATTTTTTTATTACATAATTATTAAAAGGATTATTGCAAACTTTAAAAAAAAACTCTAATATTAGATTATCTTTGTTTACCGAAAAGGTGATATTATGATAGTTGGAAATATAGTAAAAGAAGTGCTTGCATATAAGAAAGGGCTAATTCAGCAAAAGCTAAGTAGTCCACAAGCATTCGTTAGTAGTCATTTTCAAGAGAAGTTGCAGAGTGAACCTGCGAAGGAGACGAAGGCTACTACGCAGCCGGCAAACATAGAAGATATGAGTCAGCCGGTACAATCTACGAAAATAGAAGCGGTTGTTAATAAACCCGTAGAAACTATTAATAAAGTAGAGGAAGCGAGTAAGCTTGAAGAAAAGGCTGAAACGAAGAAAGCAGATGAAGTGCAAGTTGCGCAAAAAGAGTTTGAACGACGTTTCCCAGAAACGAAAAATGAGGCTGCTGATACGTGGGAATTAACGAAGAAGTATAATATTCAAAAAATACGTTCTTCCAATGAAGGGAAGTATGAGGATATTATTGATCGTGTAAGTCGTACATATGGAATTCCGAAAACGTTAATTCAAAAAATGATTGAAGTAGAGTCTAATTTTAATCCGAAAACGGTGTCACATGCAGGTGCGATGGGACTTATGCAGCTTATGCCAGCGAATGTGAAGGAGATGGGTGTGAAGAATCCCTTTTCACCAGCTGAAAGTATTGAAGGTGGCGTGAAAGAGTTAAGCGGTTATTTAAAGAAAAATAACGGCGACTTAGTATTGGCACTTGCTTCTTACAATGCTGGTCCTGGTAATGTGAGAAAGTACGGAGGCGTACCGCCATTTAAAGAAACGCAAGGATATATTAAAAAAATATTAAATATCGACGTTTCAAAATAAGAAGTTTCATATATAGAGAGAACATGAAATTTTCGTGAACATGATATGGGAGTTGGCTAGATTTGAAATTACAAGATGATATTCCGTTAACAATTTATTTTGAAATCGGAAATACGAAAAAGAAAATTGAAGATCTGCTTCATATTACGAAAGGTACATTGTATCGTCTTGAAAATTCAACGAAAAATACGGTGCGTCTTATGCTTGAGAATGAAGAGATTGGAACCGGAAAGATTTTGACGAAGAATGGGAAGATGTACGTTGAAATTGTTGAATTGAAAAGGTAGGGAAGGGGATTGTCATGAGTGGCGAAAAATTGAGCCAAGAGCAAATTGATGCCCTGCTGAAGGCGGTAAATGAAGGCGAGGAAATGCCAGCTTTCGCACAAGAAGCAGGAAAGCAAGAGAAATTTCAAGAGTATGATTTTAATAGACCAGAGAAGTTCGGTGTTGAGCATTTACGTAGTTTGCAAGCGATTGCTTCTACGTTTGGAAAACAGACGTCACAGACGTTATCAGCGCGTATGCGTATTCCAATTGAACTAGAGCCTTCAACAGTTGAGCAAGTTCCATTTACGAGTGAGTATGTGGAGAAAATGCCGAAAGATTATTATTTATATTGCGTAATTGATCTCGGTTTACCAGAGCTTGGAGAAATTGTTATTGAGATTGATTTAGCATTCGTTATTTATATTCATGAATGTTGGCTTGGCGGAGATAGTAAGCGTAACTTTACGATGCGCAGACCGTTAACAGCGTTTGAGTTTTTAACGCTTGATAATATATTCTTGCTTCTTTGTAAAAATTTAGAGCAATCATTTGAAAGTGTTGTTGCGATTGAACCGAAATTTGTAACGACGGAAACAGATCCGAATGCACTAAAGATTACGACAGCGAGCGATATCATTTCATTACTTAATGTAAATATGAAAACAGATTTTTGGAATACGACGGTGCGTATCGGGATTCCGTTCTTATCTGTTGAAGAAATTATGGATAAGTTAACGTCTGAAAATATTGTCGAACATTCTTCGGACAAACGTAGGAAGTATACGTCTGAAGTGGAAGTGAAAGTAAATCAAGTGTACAAACCTGTTCACGTTGCGATTGGTGAGCAGAAAATGACAATGAGTGAGATTGAACAAATTGAAGAAGGCGATATTATTCCGCTTCATACGAAAGTTTCGGATGAATTACTTGGTTATGTAGATGGAAAGCATAAATTTAATTGTTTTATTGGAAAAGATGGAACGCGTAAGGCGCTCCTATTTAAAAGTTTTGTAGAGTAGGAGGATCCATATGAAGCATGAAGTATCTCCTGTGTCATTAATGGGATTAGAAGATTTTGCAGGAAAGCGAAATGAAGCAGGTAAAGCACATATTGATACTGTTTCAGATATTTCGATTGAACTTGGTGTAAAGCTTGGAAAGTCATCTATTACACTTGGTGATGTAAAGCAGTTAAAAGTTGGCGATGTTCTTGAAGTAGAGAAAAACTTAGGACATAAAGTAGATGTGTATTTAAGTAATATGAAAGTCGGCATCGGTGAAGCAATCGTAATGGACGAGAAATTCGGTATTATCATTTCTGAAATTGAAGCTGATAAGAAACAAGCGGCGCTTATGAAAGCGCAAAGTCAAATGCAAGATAAAGAGTAGAGGAGGAGTCATATGTCGTATATGACGACCTTATTTCAAGTCGTTTTACTGTTTGGTGCGCTCGGTTACGGTGCATATTATATGACGAAAAAGACGCGCAAACAGCAGTTTTTTAAGCAGGGTGAAAATGGCCATATTCAAGTAAAAGACGGCGTTTATTTAAATCATCAAACGAGTGCCTTTTTATTTGAAGTGGACGGAAAGCAAGTGTTCACTGTTATTAGTAATAACGGTGTGCAGTCTGTGCAATTAACCGGAACAGGAAATCAGTTTCAACAAGCACTAGAAGACGCGGTGAAGAGTGAAACGAAAAAAGTAGAGGATCCATCATGAGAATAAAGAAACAGTTATCATTATTAGCCGTTATTTTCGTATTTTCTATCGTTTTTTCAATTATTTTTGTAAATCCAGCGTATGCGGCCCCGAACGGTTTTATTAATTTCGAAAATGGAAAAGAGTTTACGAGTAATTCAAGTGTACAACTATTTGCGCTCGTTACCCTTTTATCATTATCTTCTTCTATCGTTCTATTATTTACACATTTTACTTATTTTATGATCGTTCTTGGGATTACACGTCAAGGACTTGGGGTAATGAATTTACCACCAAACCAAGTGCTTGTTGGACTTGCATTATTTTTATCACTCTTTACGATGCAGCCTGTACTCGGGCAACTGAAGAGCGATGTGTGGGATCCGATGACGAAAGAGAAAATAACAGTAAGTCAAGCTGCGGAAACGACAGCTCCTATTATGAAAGAATATATGTCAAAACATACGTATAAGCATGATTTAAAAATGATGCTGAAAGTACGCGGAGAAGAGTTGCCGAAAGATTTAAAGGATCTTTCACTATTTACGCTCGTACCATCCTTTACGTTAACGCAAATTCAAAAAGGTTTACTAACAGGGATGTTCATTTATTTAGCGTTTGTATTTATAGATTTGATTATTAGTACACTTTTAATGTACCTCGGGATGATGATGGTACCGCCGATGATTTTAAGTTTACCGTTTAAAATACTCGTTTTCGTATATTTAGGTGGATATACAAAAATCGTCGACATTATGTTTAAAACGGTCGCCTGAAGCGTTTGATGCTATGTGATAGGAGTCATATAAATGAATACGTCACCAATTATAGATATTTTTCAAACCTTTTTTTATAAAGGGGTTATGATTTTAATGCCGGTTGCCGGCGTAAGTATGATTGTCGTTATTATCATCGCTGTCATTATGGCGATGATGCAAATTCAAGAGCAAACGCTGACGTTTTTACCGAAAATGGCGAGTATTGTCCTCGTTATTATCATTTTAGGTCCGTGGATGTTCCAAGAGTTAACGACGCTTATTTTAGATTTATTTGATAAAATCCCATCGCTATTGCGTTCGTACTAAGATAGGTGAACTGAAATGAATATGGAATTATGGGCGGCAACGTTTTTTGCGTTTTGCCGCATTACTTCATTTTTATATTTTTTACCGTTTTTCTCAGGACGATCCATTCCAGCAATGGCGAAGGTTACAGTTGGACTTGCTCTTTCAATTACAGTGGCTGATCAAGTGGATGTCTCTCACATCAAGACAGTTTGGGACGTTGCAGCTTATGCAGGAACGCAAATTGTAATTGGATTATCACTTTCAAAAATTGTAGAAATGCTGTGGAACATTCCGAAAATGGCTGGGCATATTTTAGACTTTGATATCGGTTTATCACAAGCAAGTTTGTTTGATGTAAATGCGGGCTCACAGTCTACTTTACTATCAACAATTTTTGATATATTTTTTCTCATTATTTTTATTTCACTTGGCGGCATTAATTATTTCGTTGCCACGATTTTAAAGTCGTTTCAATATACAGAGGCGATTTCAAAATTGTTGACGACTAGTTTCTTAGATAGTCTACTCGCAACGCTATTATTTGCGATCACATCAGCGGTTGAAATTGCTCTGCCGCTGATGGGAAGTTTATTCATCATTAACTTTGTTCTAATTTTAATTGCAAAAAACGCTCCGCAATTAAACGTTTTTATGAATGCATATGTAATTAAAATTACATGTGGTATTTTATTTATTGCGATGAGTGTACCGATGCTCGGTTATGTGTTTAAAAATATGACGGATGTATTACTTGAAGAATATACGAAACTATTTAACTTTTTCTTAACGAAGTAGGGGGACGCGCATGGCAAAGGATAATAAAACAGAAAAGGCCACCCCGCAGAAGCGTAAAAAATCGCGTGAAGAAGGGAATATTGCCCGGAGTAAAGATTTAAATAATTTATTTTCCATTCTCGTATTAGCAGTTGTCGTTTATTTCTTCGGAGATTGGCTAGGGTATGAGATTGCAAATTCCGTAGCGGTGCTGTTTGATCAAATTGGAAAAAATACAGATTCAACCGAGTATTTTTATTTAATGGGGATTTTATTACTGAAAGTATCGGCTCCGATATTAATACTCGTATACGCTTTTCATTTATTCAATTATATGATTCAAGTCGGCTTCCTATTTTCTTCTAAAGTCATTAAACCGAAAGCATCACGTATTAATCCGAAAAACTATTTCACGAGACTGTTTAGTCGTAAAAGTTTAGTAGATATTTTGAAATCACTATTTTATATGGGATTAATCGGTTACGTCGCTTACGTTCTCTTTAAAAAGAATTTAGAGAAAATTGTCAGTATGATTGGATTTAACTGGACTGCATCACTTACTGAAATTATTAGGGAAATTAAATTTATTTTCTTAGCAATTTTAATTATTTTAATCGTTCTTTCTATTATTGATTTTATTTATCAAAAATGGGAGTACGAACAAGATATTAAGATGAAAAAAGAAGAAGTGAAACAAGAGCATAAAGATAATGAAGGGGACCCGCAAGTAAAAGGGAAACGAAAAAACTTTATGCATGCAATCTTGCAAGGAACAATTGCGAAGAAGATGGATGGCGCAACGTTTATTGTAAACAACCCGACTCATATTTCGGTCGTACTTCGTTACAATAAACACGTTGATGCAGCACCAATTGTCGTTGCAAAAGGGGAAGATGAGCTCGCGTTATATATACGAACGCTTGCCCGTGAACAAGAAATACCAATGGTGGAAAACCGTCCGCTTGCTCGTTCTTTATATTATCAAGTCGAGGAAGATATGGCGATTCCAGAAGATTTATATGTAGCTGTAATTGAAGTTATGCGCTATTTAATTCAGACGAATGAACTTGAAGTATAATAGCGCGTTTGGAGGAGATCTCTTTGTTTAAGATAGATTCTGCAAGAACCTATTTTTCTATCTTTTTAGCAGCGTCATTCGTAGTGGCGCTCTTAATTCCACTTCCACCATTTATACTTGATATCATTATCGTTTTTCTACTAAGTATGTCAGTACTTATTTATATGCGAGCGACAAGTATTAACGAGTGGGATGAATTAAAGTCATTTCCGACGATGTTGTTATTAATCGGGATTTTCCGCGTATCGATTAACGTTTCGACGACGCGAGCGATTTTGACAGACGGAAATGCCGGTCATGTTATTGAAGAGTTCGGCCAGTTCGTAATTGGCGGAAACTTATTAATTGGTATCGTTATTTTTACAGTATTAATCATATTCCAGTTTATCGTTGCAAACGGTGCATCGCGTACAGCTGAAGTAGCAGCTCGTTTTACACTTGATTCTTTACCAGGGAAACAAATGTCTATCGATGCTGATTTAAACCAGCGTATTATTTCAGAAAAAGATGCACAAGCAAAACGAAAAAAATTAAATATGGAAACAGAGTTTTACGGAGCGATGGATGGTGCCGGGAAGTTCATTAAAGGGGACGTTATTTTCGGGATTGTCATTTTATTCGTAAACATTATTTTCGGTTTAATTGTCGGAATGATGCAGCAAGGAATGAGCTTTGCAGATGCGGCTCTTCATTATACACAGTTAACTGTCGGTGACGGAATCGTAAACCAAATCGGTTCGTTAATGCTTGCGATTTCAACAGGTATTATCGTAACGCGTGTATTTGATGGTTCACCGGATACGGTAACGGAAGGAATCTTTAAAGAGTTATTAGCACATGAAGTTGTTGTATATGCGCTCGGTGGTTTGTTTATCGCAATGGGTATTTTTACTCCGCTACCGTTTCTACCATTCGCACTCGTTGGCGGAACGATTATCTTCTTGGGCATTCGTAATAAAAATCGAATAAAGAAAGAAAAAGAAGACGAGCTTCAAAAAGAAATAGAAATGATTCAAGGCGAAGATGAGCAACTGCAACAAGTGGAAGATTCATTTGGAGTATTTACGGATAAATATCCAATTATAGTAGAACTCGGTTTAGATTTAGCAGCACTTGTAAAGCAGAAAATTAACGGGGAAACAGCTCGTGATAAAGTTGTTCTTATGAGGAAGTCGATTATTACTGACCTCGGTATTAATGTTCCTGGAATTAACTTTAAAGATAATACGAGTTTTAGACCACGCGGACGTTACATTATTCGTATTAAAGGTGCGAAGGCGGCTGAGGGTGTTTTAAAATCAGGTTATTTATTAGCATTGAAAACGCCAAACGTAATGGCTGATTTAGATGCAGAGCCAGCGAAAGATCCAATTTTCGGTGAAGATGGATATTGGATTTTAGAGCATATGGTGCAAGATGCACAAATGAAAGGCTATCAAGTGTTAGAGCCACTTAGCATATTAATTACACATTTGGATGTTGTCGTTAGACGTAATCTTCACGAATTAATTCAGCGCCAACATGTAAAAGATTTAATTAATTCGCTTGAAAATGATAATGGCGTTCTATTAGAAGAGATTAAGAAGAAAGAAATTGATTTATCACTCGTTCAAAATGTTATTAAACAACTTCTAAAAGAAGGTATTTCTATTCGTGATTTACCAACAATTATTGAAGGTATTATTGACGGCAAAGAAATTTATCAAAACCACGTTGACGGTGTGACATCATTTGTTCGTGAATGTATTTCAAAAGTTATTTGTGAAAATGCGAAAAATCCAGACGGAAAAATATATGCAGCGCTCTTCTCTGATTCAATCGAGTTAGATGCGGATGTTGTGAATAATTCATATCAAGGTTACTTATTAAACTGGGATTTAGATTTAGAAACACGTGTCGTTGAGCAAGTGCAGCGCGTCTTTAAACAAGCACGTTTAATGGGAAGAGAACCAGTGTTATTAACACGTAGAAAAGATTTTAGATTTGCGATTGTAAGACTGCTAGAACGTTATCAAGTGGAAGCACAAGTACTTTGTATTAGCGAATTAGCACCAGAAATTGTTGTGGATCAAATTGCCTATATTGAATAGTAGGGGGTGAAGTAATGGAAAGTACAGAAAAGAAAGAAGCGTTAATGCGAATAAAAGCAGCTTCGAAAAATGAATTGTATCGAAAGTTATTTGACCAATATGGTACAGATTATTATTACGTTGTCGATGAAAGTGTAAAACGAAATATACCGTTTTTTTGGAAAAAGGATTATGAAATGTTAGTTGCTTTTCCAGAAGAAAAACAGGAAGAAGTGAATGAAGGTACAGCTCAATTTCATGAACAGTTAATGGATGTTGTGAATGATCCTTCAGAACAAATTGTGAAGGCGAATGGAATTCAATCAGTACTGCACAATTTAGAAAATGTAACGACTCCTATGTCATACGCGGCGATGCAAACAGGAAATAGTGAAGAATGGGCAAGAAAAAAAGAGAAACTATTAAAGCTGTTTGAAAAAGGAATTGTTGTGGTGAAACAGACGAAAGAAACGGAAGTAACGAAAAAGAAAAAAGTTGTGAAACAAGTCGTTCCACTAAAGAAAGAAGAAGTGGTTACAAAGAAAGAAAACCAAGAATCTGTACCGTTTATTATTCAAAAAGTAATTCGGATGCTAGAACAAAACGATGTGGAACAATATTTCATTCATGCATATGCTGAAAAGTTAAAAATAAAGTTTGAAAATGCAACGATGATTACGGAAGAAGAAGTTATCAGGTACATATTGGAAGATATGAAATCTCATTTCAATACGGAAAACGTCTTTGAAAAAGAAGTACAAACAATTGCATTAATCGGTCCAACTGGCGTTGGTAAAACGACGACACTGGCGAAAATGGCATGGCAATTTCACGGTAAGAACAAAACAGTTGGTTTTATAACGACAGATCATTCGCGCATAGGGACAGTGCAGCAATTGCAAGATAACGTAAAGACAATTGGATCGGAAGTAATTGCTGTACGTGATGAAGCTGCAATGACAAGAGCGCTTACGTATTTTAAAGAAGAAGCACGCGTCGATTATATTTTAATTGATACAGCAGGGAAAAATTATCGTACGTCAGAAACAGTGGAAGAAATGATTGAAACGATGGGACAAGTAGAACCAGATTATATTTGTTTAACGTTATCAGCTTCAATGAAAAGTAAAGATATGATTGAAATTATTACAAACTTTAAAGATATTCATATAGATGGTATTGTGTTTACGAAATTTGATGAAACAGCAAGTAGTGGCGAATTGTTGAAAATTCCAGCAGTATCATCAGCTCCTATTGTATTAATGACAGATGGCCAAGACATAAAGAAAAATATACATATCGCTACAGCTGAACATTTAGCAAAACAAATGTTACAAACATCGTAGAAAAGAGGTGAAGAATAAGGCGCTTGCCTTATTCAAACGAATATGAACGGTCTTTATATAGGTTCTATGGGCATGATGAATTACATGCAGCGCATTAATGTTCATTCGAATAACGTTGCAAATGCTCAAACGACAGGATTTAAAGCAGAAAATATGACGTCTAAAGTATTTGATGTACAAGACACATATCGCCGCGGAGATGGGGCGGTAACAAATATCGGTTCGGTCGATTACGCTGTAGTACCAGCTGCAACGCATGTGAATTTAGTACAAGGAAATATACAAATGACAAATAGCGCTACAGATTTCTTTTTAGATGACGGCGCGGCCGGTACAACATCATTTTTTGTTACTTCTAAAAATGATGAAACGTTTTTAACGAGAGATGGTAGTTTCACATTAAATAGTGATCGATATTTACAAACATCTTCAGGTGCTTTCGTAATGGGAGAGAATAATGAGCGTATTCGTATTCCAGAAGGAGCAAAGGTTGCTGTACAAGCAGACGGTACATTATATGATGAAGTAACACAAAATAATATTGCTCGTTTGCAAACAAAAACAGTAGATGCAGAAACGAATGCACGTCTCGTGCAACGTGAAAACAAAAGCTTTACACTAGCAGAAGGAAACATTGCTAATTTACCGAACGGAACAGGAATAGTAAAAAATCATATGCTAGAAAATTCAAATGTAGATATGACGAAAGAGATGGCAGATCTTATGACAGATCAAAAGATGATTCAAGCATCACAGCGCGTTATGACTTCATTTGATAAAATTTATGAAAAAGAAGCGAATGAAATATTGAGATAGTGGACTCCTAATAAAGGAGTCTTTTATTAATTTTAAATTTCAGAATTATCATTTGACTTTAAGGAGCTTCTTTTTTATATTAGTAGGTATAACTATAACTACTAAAGAGGTGAGAGTATGACAACGGCATTATATTTAGAAGATGCATACAAAACGAGTTGCGAAACAGAAGTGATAAAAGTAGAAGGGAATAAAGTATTTGTAAAGGAAACAGTTTTTTATCCAACTGGTGGAGGGCAAGAATGTGATACGGGTGTCATTGTACAAGATGGGTCTGTATTTGAAGTTGAAAAAGTAAAGAAGGAGCAAGGAGAAATAGTTCACTATATAAAAGACGAAGCACAAGTAAAGTTAGGTCCAGTTAAATTAGAGATAAATTGGGAAAGACGTCATAATTTAATGCGTCATCACTCTTTACTGCATCTTATCGGAGCTGTTGTTTATGAAAAGTATGGAGCTCTATGCACTGGAAATCAAATTTATCCTGATAAAGCACGTATCGATTTTAATGAGTTACAAGAGTTATCGAGCGTGGAAGTAGAAGAAATTGTTGAGGAAGTGAATAAACTTATTAAGCAAAATAAAGAAATTTCCACTCGTTATATGAGCCGCGAAGAAGCAGAAAATGCTGTAGGAATGATTAAAACAGCAATAAATCTCCTACCAACTACCATCCAAGAAATCCGCATTGTTACAATTGAAAATTTAGACGAACAAGCTTGTGGAGGCACACATGTGAAAAATACGAGTGAAATAGGAACACTTGTTATTGATAAAGTAAAAAGTAAAGGGAAGCAAAATCGTCGTTTTGAAGTAAGGGCGATTTAGATTGTGAGGGGTTACCGATGGATAAAATTATAAAGGAATTACAAAAGTTAGGATTTTCCCAGTATGAATGTAAAGCGTATATTGGACTACTAAAACATTCCCCAGTAACAGGCTATGAAGTGAGTAAACAAACAGGAGTACCTCGTTCTATGATTTACGAGGTACTCGGTAAGTTAATGGATAAAGGAGCAGTGCATATTGTACCTTCTGAACCAGTTAAATATGTACCAGTACCAGCTACCGAATTAATGAATCGAATGCGAAAAGACTTTGAAAAGTCCTTTGAATTTTTAGATGAGAAATTAAATTGTTTAGAACAAGAGCGACAAATAGATGTAATTTCGCATATTCGTTCAAATGATCGTGTTTTGAAAGAAATATGCAATATAATTAGTAGAGCTAAGGAAGAGTTATGGGTTTCTGTATGGGAAGAACAAGTGCATGAAATTGAATCATACATTCATCAAAAGGAAGAGGAAGGCGTACATATATTTTCAATCTTATTTGGAGCTCCAGAAACAAAAATAGGAGCGACATTTCACCATAATTATATGACGCCCCACGTTGTTGAAAAGAGAATGGGTGGTCATTTAACTGTTATTGCTCGTGATGGAGAGGAAGTATTAATTGCGAACTTCTCAAATGATAGCACTTCATGGGCCGTTACAACGTATGACCCAGCGCTAGTTCTCGTTGCTACAGAGTATGTGCGGCACGATATTATGGTTGAAGAAATCACAAAGGAATTTGGAGCTGATAAGTTAGATACGTTATGGCGTGAAAATATAGATTTAGTTCATGTCGTAACAGGAAAACGAACTTTAGAAGGAATGGAGGATGATAGAGATGAGTAAAGCTCAGGCACATGTAGCTTTGCAGAGCGATGATACATTTCAGCAAGGAGTAAAAGATTGTTTACCAACTGTATTTGGTTATTTGAGCATCGGTATAGCAGCTGGTGTAATTGCAAAAACAGCAGGTTTTTCTATCATTGAAATTGCATTTATGTCGACTTTAATTTATGCAGGTTCTGCCCAATTTATATTAGCTGGTATGTATGCAGCCGGTGCTCCTGCTTCCGCAATTATTTTTACTGTGTTTTTTGTTAATTTACGCCATTTATTAATGAGTGCTGCCCTCGCGCCGTACTTTACGAAACTACCTCTATTAAAAAACGTCATTATTGGTTCGCAAATTACAGATGAAACTTTCGGCGTCGCAGTGCAGCATGCAGCGCAAAAAGGATATTTAGGCGAAAGATGGATGATTGGGCTAAATGTAACGGCTTATTTAAACTGGATTCTTGCTACTATCATTGGCGGGCTATTTGGTGAGTGGATACCAGATCCACATACATACGGGATGGATTATGCATTACCAGCGATGTTTATCGGATTATTTGTACTTCAGCTCATAAGTAGTAAACCAAAGCTAGCAATTCATTTAAGTGTTGCAATTGTAGCGATTATACTTGCATACGTTTCACACTTAATTATGCCAGATAGTATAGCGGTTATTATCGCAACATTACTAGCTGCGACGATTGGAGTGGTGATTGAAAAATGGAAATGAGATTAGATGTATTATTACTTTTACTAGCAGCAGGAGCTGTTACACTCGTGCCACGTATTTTACCTCTACTCGTATTTAGCAAACTACAAATTCCAGACTGGGGTTTAAAATGGTTAAATTACATACCAATTGCAATATTAGCAGCACTTTTAGCACAAGTTTTATTTATGCACGAGACGATGCAGTGGGATTATCTTATTGCAGCAATTCCAACATTTCTTGTAGCGATATATACTCGTAGTTTATTAGGTACAGTATTAACGGGAGTGGTTGTGATTATTTTGTTACGTTTCTTTTTCTAAAAAGGATTACACTCATATAATAGCGAAAAGTGTAATAACATGAAAAATATAGGGGTGGTGTTATGATACTTTTAACGATAGGAGCAATTTTGTTAACGTTGTTTATTTTCTTTACTATCGGTTTCGTTACGTTTATGATGTTTGTTGATAAGGCGACACCTCAAATATATTATACACCTTGTGAATCAGTGACAGTGAAAACTAAAGGTAAACATAGAAGGAAGAAAAGTTGAAAGTTGGCTTTTCTTCCTTCTTCTATTACATCCCCGAAAGAACTAACAAAAACAGCCCAAATAAAAAACTAATAAAGGAAAGAAAACCGATACATATGGAGAACACACGATTGTTTCTCCATTCGCGCCAGAAAGTGATAAAACCTAATATACAAAGGAAAAACCAAATGGGTAGGAATAGGAACTCACTAATCTTTTCGGGAAGTAACGCATAAAAAGTTGATAAATATAAAATCCAATTTGTAAAAAATAAAATGCAAACGATAATAGATTGTAAGTAGGGCCGTTTGGAAAACTCCCCCTTTTTTACGGTTACGAAAATAATAGTTAGCACTGAGAAAAAGGCAATGAATATGAAAATAAGTAAGAGTAATGTAAGTGTCATTTACATCTCCTTTATAAGAGTGTTTTTTACAAGAAATGAATCTATTACATTATATGCTTGTTTTGTAGAGTGCCCGTTATATTTTTCAGTGTACGGATTTAGAAATCCATGTTCACCGTGTAGTTGTTTGATTTCTAATAAAGGATTCTTTTGTTGCTGCAATGTGTGAATGAAAGAGGATACTGAAAAACTAGATTCTTTTTCTGGGAATATAAGTAATGTAGCGCATGTAGGCTTTATGTGAACATAGTCGCGTATACGAGAACCGTAACATCCGATAATAAAATCTATTTTCGGATTGTTACTACATAGCCATGAGATGGTAGCTCCAACACTAAAGCCGATAAGTCCAATATGTGTATAACTACTAGAAAGATGAGAAATGAATTCTTCAATTTGCTTTTTTCCATCATCAAATCCAATATGATTTACAAAATGTTCATATGCTTTTTCTTCATCACGATAATGAAATGCGTGTTGTGATTGTAGAAGATTAGGACAGAATACATCTATATGAGATGAAGTAAAGTGCTGGGTAACGTGATGCATATGGTCGTTCACACCATATATTTCATGAACAATAACGAGAGCTAATTTTTCCTTCATAGTTATAAAGTACCTCTATGAAACTTAAATTCTTTCTCAACAAGGCAAATACGCAGATGGAAGTTTTCATACCATTGCTCACGACCTCTTTTTTTCGCTTCTTTATGTAAGGTGTTCTTCTTCCAATTTTCAATCGCATCAAGTGATTCCCAATAAGAAATTGTTATTCCGAGTCCAGAATTACCTCTTGCACTTTCTACACCTAAAAATCCAGGTTGTTGCTTTGCAAGTTTCTCCATTTCTTCGGCAACGGTATTATAGTCTGTTGTATCATTTGATAAATTAGAAGTGAATATAACTGCATAATAAGGCTTGTTTTTTTCTAAAGTAGATGCCATTATTTTTCCTCCTTAATGTATAGTACGAATAATTAATCCATAGTTTGTATTTTAGCAGGTCACAAAAAGAAAAGAAGTAGAAAATTCTTATTTTTTCAGCTCATGTAAAATAAAGGGTTGAAGAAATTTATAGTAAGTAATCTGAAAGAAGAAAAATGCCACTTCAAAAGAGAAGTGGCATTTCTTATATTTCCTCTAAGCTATTAACTGGAACAGTTAATTCGCGTTCTGGGTTTTTTACTTCATATATGCGGGCGGTTTCATTGCTTTCATCGACGTGTTGAATCATAACAGGCATGCCTTGAAAACTGACATTGGCTTGCTCTGCTGACACAGAAAGCTCTATTGCACGTTGTATATTCATTTATATTCCTCCCATCATTATTATCTTTGCTAAAAAAGAGGAATAATATACCATTTAGAGACATTCTTAAAGTTTTTGTATTATTTGTAATGTTTCTTTAATAAATGAAGAAAAGATGGAATCAGGATAACCATCTATCGTTTGAACTGCTTCTTTTGCTTCTTTCAGAGCAGCTGGTTTATCTTGAAGTTTTATATGACACAGGGCACGATAAGAGCCAGCTGTTAATAACCATGACTGATCAAGTGGATGACTCATATAATCTGGAATATTAGCACGTTTTAATGTTTCCAAAGCTTCCTCGTAACGTTTTAAACCATACAGAGATTTTCCTTTTTCAAGATAATACAATCCATCTTCTTGAAAAATCGGTACATCTTTTAGTTTTTCTCGGAATTGTTCTAAATGTTCTAATGCAATTGTATATTCATTTGTAACGGTATTGTAGTAATAAGCTTTTAATATATCTATATTTGCAGCGGATAGAGTATCTTCTGTAAAAATGGCAAATTGCTCCGATTTTTTTATGTAATATAAATATCGTTCTTTATCGGTTGTAATGATTTTTTGATAAGATAAAATACGGTAAAATTCATCTGTTTTATAATACACTTGATGTTTTTTTGAAAATGCAAGTGCATCTAAAATGATTTTTTCACATTTTTCATAATTACCGTATGCGAGTAAAATAATTGCTTCTTTTAAATATAATTGTATATGTGTAATAAGATCCATTTCTAAATTCTTCGTTTTATATTCATCGCGAATTTTGGTAATCAACTGTAAACATTCTTTATATTTTTTCCGTTTGTAGAGCATATAGTAAAACAGTAGTTTCGTTTCAGTACTTTCACGATACAAAGTATATTTTTCAAATATAGAAACAGCTGTTTCAACGTAATATTCAATATTGTAATCGTTCATAATGGCCGCTCCAGTTATGAACTGTTTATATAAACGTGCTGTGTTTAAAGTAAGGGGTAGTTCTTTTTGAACGATAGGTAGTAAAGTCTTGTATACTTCATCGCATTTATTTGATTTTATTAATGGCTCCATTTTTTGAATGAGTTCCACAATTTCTTCTTCATCTTCTTCTAATAAAAAGCTCGTTTCACATTCAAGTTTTTCCGCAATATATTGTAATGTTTTCATAGAAGGTGTAGCTTTTCCATTTTCAATTTGACTAAGCATACTTTTTGTCAGTTCCGAACCTGCCAGTGCTGTTTGCGTAAGCTTTTTTTCTTTTCGTAATGCTTTAATTTTTTCACCGAGAGTTGCCATATTATTGCTCCTTTATATTTAAAAAGTTTAATTATATTTAACTTTTGTTGTGAAAATTGGAAAGTTGATTATATAATAAGTTTAACACAATTTAACTTTTAAGGGGAGAGAGTCAAAAATGGGAGATATAAGTATAGGAAAACATGATTCAAGAATGAAGATTGCAACTAGAAATATCATTTTAATGATGATTGGAAAAATGACGTCTTTATTAGGCGCAGGTATTTATACGTTCGCAATGGGATTATATGTATTAAAGACTACTGGTTCAGGGATGGGTTTTGCAATTACGCTCGTTTGCGGATCACTTCCAAGGATGATCTGTGGCCCAATTGCTGGTGCTGTAGCAGACCGTGTGAATCGAAAATGGCTTGTCATTGGTACTGATTTATTAAGTAGTTTAACGATGCTTAGTATGTTTATTCTTGCTACTATATTTGGGCCATCACTTCTTTTTATTTATATTTCAGCAGCATTATTATCAATTTGTGCAAGTTTTTATTCTGTTGCATTAACTTCGTCTATTCCGAGTTTAGTAGATGAAGGACGTATTCAAAAAGCGAGTGCTTTAAATCAAACGGCGGCTTCTTTATCAAATATTTTAGGCCCGATTATTGGCGGAGTTGTATATGGTTTCTTTTCAATTAAATCGTTTTTCCTATTAAATAGCATTACGTTCTTTTTAGCGGTTATTTTGCAATTATTTATCGTATTTGATTTATATAAAAAAGAAGTGGCTGAAAGTACAGAGCATTTCTTGACGAGTATAAAAGAAGGTTTTTTATATGTAAAAAGACAACGTGAAATATATGGTCTAATGAAAATAGCATTGTGGGTAAACTTTTTTGCGTGTGGTCTAACAGTTGCACTTCCGTACATTATCGTCCATACATTGCATTTATCTTCAAAGCAACTCGGTACTGTAGAGGGAATGTTAGCAGTCGGGATGCTAATGGGAGCGATTGCTTTATCAGTGCGTAAAGAAGTGAATAATCCGTTTCGTTCTATTTATACTGGACTGTTTTTGTTTGCAGGTTTAAGTTTATGTACAGCCTTTCCGTTGTTAGTTATCATTCCAAAAGTAGCAAGTTTTATTTACTATATTGCTTTTATGATGTTAACTGGTATAGCAATTATGATTGTAAACATTCCAATGCAAGTACATATGCAAAAAACGACAGATCCGAGCTACCTAGGGCGTGTGTTTGGCCTACTTGAAACAATTGCGACTGCAATCGCACCGCTTGGTATGATTGTATATGGACTACTATTAGATATGTTGCCAACTAGCATTGTTATGATGACAATAGGTGGAGGGTTATTGTTAGTTGTATTAGTTGGAGTAAAGCAACATATGGCGAAAAAACAAGTAGATGTGTCCGCTTAAAAATAAGAAAATAATAAAAATTTGACTTATCATTATAAAAATGACTAAATTAGTATTTTAGTTTTTGAAACTCTTTTTCATGTATGTTAAAGTAAAGTGAGCTTGCAAAGAAAAGGAGACAACAGCATGAAAAAATTAAGTTTTGTTATGCTTTTTCTATTAGTCGTAATGGCTGGATGTAGCAATTATGACACATATATTGAAACAGGTATGCAATCATTGAAAGATGAAAAGTATAGTGATGCAACAATGTGGTTCGAAAAAGCAGAAAAAGAAAAATCAGGAAACGAAGCGAAATCATATAAAGAAGTTGCTGAGAAAATGGATCATGGAGCAACAGCATTAAAAGACGGTAAGTATTTAGAAGCGAAAGACATTGCAAATGAAGTGTTACAAAAGAAAAAAGATGATGAACTTGAAAAAGCTGTAACATCAAATGCAGAGAATATGCTTCAAAAAGCAAAAGATGTGGAAGAGAAAGTAAATGAAAGAGTGGCAAAGCGTAGAAAGGTAGAAGAAGAAGGAATCGATAAACTTATTAAAGCTGTCGATAGTATAGATGAAGTGAAAGAAAAAGAGAAGAAAGTATCAGAAGCATTAGATAAGGCTGAAGAGGCGCAAGCAAAAATTGAGGCAAAGAAAAATAAATAGATTTATAGTTTAAAAGGCTGTCGTGCATAACGACAGCCTTTTAATTTTTTGTTGTAAATGAAGTGATGCTTTGTAGTAAAAAAGAAATGATTTTAGAATTCCATCTGTCCTCATGATGAATCGTATAAATATTACGCTGAAATTCAAATTCAGGGATTGGTATATAGCATAGCTCATTTCGTTGTATTTCTTGCTCGATAGCAAGTTTAGAAATAAAGGCAATTCCATTACCATATTTTAAAATTTGTTTCATCGTTTCTAATGAGTCTAATTCAATTTCAGATTGGAATGTAATGTTGTGCGCCAACGTCCATTGTGTAAGTAAATCTCTCGTTGTAGATGGATTACGATGCAATAGTATACGTTCCTTTTCGATATTTTGTAACGATACATTGTCTTTCTTTGAAAAATGATGTTCTTTGGAAAAGGCAAGAACAAGTGTATCGGGCATTATATTCGTTTGTTTTAAAAGTGGTTCATCAAATGGAGCAGCGGAAATTATCCCAAGATCGATTTCGTGATTTTGTAGCATCATTCGAATTTCAGGGGCTGTTTTCACTAGTAGCGTTATTTTTATATTGGGAAATTCGCATTGAAATTGATGAACGACTTCTGGCAAAAGATAAGTCGCTGGTACATAACTAGCGCCGATTGTTATAGCACCTTTATGAAAATCTTTAAACTCTTGCGTGACACGTCTAGCTTCTTTCATAAGCGCATCTATTTTACAAGCATAATGGTGCAAAGCCTCACCAGCCTCTGTTAAGAAATACCTTCCAGAACGTAATTCAAATAAAGACACACCGAGTTCTTCTTCTAAGCTTTTTATATGAAATGTAATAGTTGGTTGTTTAACGCCAAGTTTTTCTGCAACGATTGTAAGCTTTTTGTATTTCTTAATAAGTACTACAATTTCTAATTTTAAGAGATTCATTATGAATTGCCGCCTTTTTTATTTTAAATATAGAAAAAATCTATAGAAATAAATAGTTTATTAGAAGTTTTTTAATTTAATCTTTACAGTACATTAACATTCAGTATAAATCTTCCATATAGAATGAAAGCAGGTTAAGAATGAGGGGAGAGAGGTGAAGCAATGGATATTAAAATTAGTGGATTAGAAAAGACATTTGGAAAAACACAGGCGTTAAAGCCGTTGCAGATTGTAATGAAACAAGGGGAATTTACTACACTTTTAGGGCCTTCGGGGTGTGGGAAAACGACTTTACTTAGAATGATAGCAGGGCTTGAGGAACCGGATAAGGGAGAAATATATTTTGGAGACCAGTGCATGTATTCTGCTGCAAAAAAGATAAAGACATCTCCTCATGAACGGAATATCGGTATGGTATTTCAAGATTTTGCTTTATGGCCGCACATGACTGTTTTTGAAAATGTTGCATTTGGTTTAAGGGCTACAAAGCAAACGAATCATTTACGAGAAAAAGTAGAAGATGCGATAAAGCGAGTTCGCCTGCAAGGTATGGAGAAACGGTATCCACACGAACTTTCTGGTGGACAGCAACAACGTGTCGCATTCGCTAGAGCAATTGTAACAAAACCTCATTTTATTTTGTTTGATGAACCGCTAAGTGCACTCGATGCAATTTTGCGAGAAGAAATGAGAATAGAGCTTATGGATATCGTTCATTCCATTGGTTTAACTGCACTGTATGTCACTCACGACCAAACAGAAGCAATGTCAATGTCAGATCAAATTATTGTCATGAAACAAGGAGAAGTATTACAAAAAGGAACACCGGAAGATATTTATGTGAAACCGTCTCATGAATTTGTTGCCAAATTTGTTGGTAAGGCGAATTGGCTTGTAGAGGGTGAAAAAATGATTCGTCCAGAGCATGTGAGTTGGACAAAAAATGATGTGTGCGAAATGTATACAGGTGAAATTCAGCACGTTACATATGTAGGAGAACGTTATGAAGTGAAAGTAAATATGGGGACTTTAGGCATCTGGACAGCCTATCACAATAGTAAGCTAAGCATCGGTAAACCAGTATCGTTATATGTGCCAAAAAAATGTATTCATCATATAGGGGGAGAATCGTATGAAGAAATTCAGTTCGCTTAAGTCTTTATTTGTATGTACTTTATTATTTTCGGCTGTAGTAACAGGGTGTAGTTCAAAGACAGGCAATGCAGATGCGAAAAGTAAAAATACGACTGAAAAGAAAATTGTTGTATATAGTGCAGGGCCAAAAGGGTTAGCAGAAAAAATTCAAAAAGACTTTGAAAAGAAAACTGGTATAAAGGTGGAAATGTTTCAAGGGACAACTGGTAAAATTTTAGCGAGAATGGAAGCTGAAAAGAAAAATCCAGTCGTTGATGTAGTCGTACTTGCATCATTACCAGCGATGGAAGGATTAAAGAAAGAGGGTCAAACGTTAGCTTATAAAGAAGCGAAACAAGCTGATAAGCTGCGTTCTGAATGGTCAGATGATAAAGGACATTATTTCGGGTATAGTGCTTCAGCATTAGGGATTGTGTACAATACAAAAAATGTGAAGACAGCGCCTGAAGATTGGAGCGATATAACGAAAGGAGAATGGAAAGGGAAAGTGAATCTTCCAGATCCAGCACTTTCAGGTTCAGCTTTAGACTTTGTAACAGGATACGTGAAAAAGAATGGACAAGATGGATGGAATTTATTTGAGCAGCTTAAGAAAAATGAAGTTACAGTAGCAGGAGCAAATCAGGAAGCGTTAGACCCAGTTGTAACAGGTGCGAAAGATATGGTCATTGCGGGTGTTGATTATATGACGTATAGCGCAAAAGCAAAGGGTGAACCTGTTGATATTGTATATCCAAAAAGCGGAACAGTTATTAGCCCACGTGCAGCTGGGATTATGAAGGATAGTAAAAATGTTGAAGGTGCAAAAGAGTTTATTGATTATTTATTATCCGATGATGTACAAAAACAAGTTTCTAAAGCGTATTTATTGCCTGGTAGAACAGATATAAAAGCTGAAAATAGACCAAATGTAGAAGAGATTCCAGTATTAAATATTGATTGGAAAACAGTTGAGAAAGAGCAAGATGAAATAGGAAAACAATTTAAGAAAGTATTTCAATAAGATGGTGATTCCATGGTAAATCGATTCGTATCAGTAAGACAAGTTGGAATGACGGTAGCATTATTACTTGTGGCGATGTTAATCGTCATTCCACTTTTTCTTATTTTATTTTCTAGTGTATATGAAAATAGCAGTTGGAATTTTTTAAAGCCTTTTGAAGTGATACAGAGTGGTGGATTAGCTGGGATTTTTCTAAATTCGATGCTTCTAGGTGTACTCGTTGTAATAGGAGCTACAATATTTGCATTTCCATTGGCATTTATTATGAGCAAAACAGATGTAGGAAAGTATAGTAAGTTAGATATTGTTTTTATGATTCCATTTATGACACCGCCGTATATTGGATCGATGGGCTGGATTTTGTTCATGCAACCTAACGGCTATTTTGAACAATTTTTTCCTATGCTAAAGACAGTTTCATCATCGTTTTTTAGTTTAGGAGGTATGGTCTTAATTATGAGTCTGCATTTATTCCCATTTCTTTATTTCATGCTGAAAAACACGTTACTTCAGATTGGGAGTAGTAAAGAAGAAGCTGCAGCAGTTCATGGCGGAAGTTTTTTCTATCGTTTAAGAAAAATAATATTACCGTTATTAGTATCAAGTTATGTAATGGGTGCTTTACTCATTTTCGTAAAGACGATTGCTGAATTTGGAACACCGGCTACATTCGGACGTAGAATAGGATTCCACGTGTTAACATCAGAAATCCATAAATTTATTTCGAGTTGGCCAATTGATTTTAGTAGTGCAACAGCATTATCTTCTTTATTACTTAGTGCTTGTATGCTTATTTGGTATATGCAAAATGTATTGAATCGAAAGTATTCATATGCAATAGTTAGTGGAAAAGGTGTGAAATCTAAAAGATATACTTTGTCTATATTTACGCGCGTTGTAGCATGGATGTATGTAATTGGTTTATTAATCGTATCAATTGGAATTCCATACTTTTCTATACTTATTGCTTCTTTGTCAAAATTAAGAGGCGGCGGTTTACATGTAAATAACTTTACAACAAGCCATTATGAGGCATTGTTTACAATGGGATCTCCGGGATTAGAGGCTTTATGGAATAGTTTTCTTTTTTCACTCGTAACAGCGATTATAGCGGTAATGATTGGAGTCTTTTTGGCACTTATGATTCGAAAGGGGAAAAAAACCTCTGAAAAATGGCTTGATATGTGCGGTATGTTACCGAATATGGTACCAGGAATCGTTATGGTTGTAGGTCTTATTCTATTTTGGAATTCACCATATATGCCTATGTCAATTTACAATACACCAGTCATGGTTATCGTAACGTATGTTGTGCTGTTTTTACCTTACACGGTGCAATATGTAAAATCATCACTCGGACAAATTGATGATTCTCTCATGCAGGCAGGAAGTGTTTTTTCTGGAAATTATATTTATATTTTTAGAAAAATAATATTGCCTCTTATTATCCCAGGCATTCTTGCTGGATGGGCGATGACATTTACAATTTCGATAAGAGAGTTAGTAGCATCGCTTCTCGTATTACCTCCATCAGTAGAAACGTCAGCAACGTTTATTTTTGCTCAATTTGAACAGGGTGAAGTATCTATAGGCATGGCGATGGCCGTTGTTTCTGTTGGACTTACAACAATATGCTTATTACTGCTACAACATATGGAGCAAAAACGAAAAGGGGTAGCATGATGAGAGTGGAAGTATGGGGAGGAGCAGGAGAATACGGTCGCTCCTGCTATTTTGTAAAAAATAAAGAGACGAAAATATTATTTGATTGTGGTATTAATCGATCTTATGAGGATAGTTATCCAAAAATAGAGAGAGAAGCTGTTCCATTTTTAGATGCGGTATTTTTATCACATATTCATGAAGATCATACGATGGGTTTACCTTTATTAGCGAAGTATGGCTATAAGAAAAAAATTTGGACGACTCGTTATACGAAGGAGCAACTGCCGTTATATTATGAAAAATGGAGAAACTATAATGTGCTGCAAGGGTGGAATTTACCTTATAGCGACCAACATATAAAAGATTTAAATTATGTATGTATTGATGAGATTAGCAATCCAAATAAATGGGTACAAATTACTCCTACACTGCGGTTTCAATGGGGATATAGTGGCCATGTATTGGGAGCTGTTTGGTTTTTAGTTGATATGTGTAATACATACGTATTTTATTCAGGTGACTATTCAGCAGAGTCTAATATACTACGAGCTAATTTACCTGAGAAATTGGGCCACAATATAAAAATCGCAATTGTGGATGCCGCTTATCACACAGATGATGTTTCGCAAAATGAACGTGTAAACGAACTATGTGCAGAAATTGAACGAGTTATGCAAAATAAAGGAATAGCATTATTACCGCTTCCACAACTTGGTAGGGCGCAAGATATAGTATTGTATTTATATGAACGATATAAAGAATTTCCGCTTATAGTAGATAAAGAAATTTTGGCTGGATTTGAAGAGATGTTCGTATATAAAGATTGGATAAAAAATAATGAAGAATTTAAATGGATTATGGAGAGTTTAAAAAGAAACATAATAGTGATGGATAATGACATTAGTATGCAAAATAGTTACGGAATAGTTGTAATGAGTGATGCGAATATGCAAACGAAACGAGCGCAGTTATATTATGAACAACTTCGGAATGAAAAGCGAAATGCCGTTATTTTTACTGGGCATATTGCGAAAGGGAGTTTTGCAGAAAAAGTTATGAAAGAGTATGTAGGTAAAGAATGTAGGGTGAAGCGAGTTCCATATAAAGTTCACCAAAGTATAAGAGACGTTAAAGAGATGTTAAATACATTATTACCAGAACATACGGTGCTAGTGCACGCTTTGAAAGAGGATACGGATCGATTACAACAAAAGCTAAGTTCAGCAGGATATGAAAATGTATATTCACTTGCAATGGAACGTATAGAAGTCATTTAACATGCAAAGGGGATAGGTATATGAAAAAAGTATTTGTATTCGTAAGCATTTTCTTTTGTTGTTTCCTTTATAACGTTAAGGAAGGGTTTGCTGCTAGTCCAATGAAACCTAGTTTTGAAGTAAAGTTATTATTGAAGCCAGAACAAGTATTAGGTGATAACAAAGAGATGAAGCAAGAGGTGTTAGAACATTTCCAGGCTGGTACAAAATATGAAAGAATACAAGTGCAATTTTTAGATACTGCGAATAAAAGTTTAAGCGAGGAAGGTTGGTTTGCTAGAATTCGAAAGAAAGAATTTAGTAAAGATTTTGAACTAACATATAAAAAAAGATATCCTATTCCAAATGGTGTAATTCAAGATGCACTAGAAGTAGCTAAAAAAGAAGGATTCGATAGTAATACGGATAGTTATGAGGCGGAAATAGATTGGGGATTTGAGAAGAAAACATTAAGCATTTCAAATAAGAAAAGTTACAGTGCTAAAGGATATGGAATACTTGATTTACCAAATAAACAAGCTGCTCAAAACATGTTAATAGAAAAATTACCAGGGAAAATGAACAAATGGTTGTATACAAATTGGGGAGAAGAGATGTTAAAGAATTCCCATATTTACGGTCCTGTATTAATGAAACGATATACAGGAGATTTTGAAAACATAAAAGCAAATATTGAAATTTGGCCATTAAGTAATACCGGAAAATTAGAAGATGACTTCGTAATAGAAGTGTCATTTAAAACAAATGAAGAAAGTATTGCGACAAAGCAAAGGGAATTATTAATGGCGAATTTAGAGAAAAAAGGCTGGTTGTTACCGAAAGATAGTTTGAAGACAGAGCTTATTTTTCAGTAAATGAGAAAAAAGGAATCCATATTTCGTGGATTCCTTTTTCAAATATATGAGTATTAAGCTAAGTCAGCTGACACGAACATATCACTATTTTGAAGGTTTTTAGAGCGTAAACTATAAGCAACTACCTTCTTTTTATATTGTTTTACAACATCAACATGCTCCTCGTGACTATAAATATAAAATGTGAAATCTTTTTTGCCACGTTTTGCATTGATAATTAAAGGCGTACCCTCATTGTGTGGTGGTGCATAATAGCGATCTAAAAATAAACCTTCGTTAAAATCATGAATAATTTTTGATTTCTGTTCGCCTTCTACGTTATTTCCGTGAATTGTAATAGTCACATTCTCTTCTTCAAGTTGTGGATGTGTTTCGTACTTGCTAATAATGGATTCAATAACAGTGTTAGGAAGGCTAGAAACGATAATTTTAAATGCTCCAAATACAACTAACATTACAATAAACCAAGTCGTCATAGTATATCATCCCCTTTATTCTATTTAATAATATAACTCATATGGTAATAGTACATATGGTGAAGTTTTGTATAATTTGTGAAAAATATGCCATTTTCACGAACGAAATGTTAGAAAAATCAATTTTGTTACAAAAAGTTGAAATCGAAGTATTTTAAAAGAAAAAGGTTTATAATAAAAATATAACTAATAACCACATTACTAATTATAAGGAAGTGTAACTATGAGTACTGTAGCAATCGTATATGGTATTATTCTTTCCACAATTATTGTTTTGTTTTTCGTTGGGGTTTCACGTTATATTCATAAATGGAAAGAAGGCGTTGCGAAATTAAATCACATTGAAGAAGAACTTAGTGATTTAATGTTACATCATGGTAAGTAAACATTTATTTTTTAACTAAACAATGTGAAGAATATCACAAAACGTGCTTTCCTAATGAAGGCATGTTTTTTTTGTTGTTTAAGAAAAGAAGTATTTTTGTATAAATAATCTAATTATTACTTAAAAAGGGAAATTTATTTAGTATAATATATAATATGTTTATTTTAGGGGGAGTATCATGAGGGGATTAAAAGTTGTTGGAATTATAGCTGGAATTACTATAGTAGGCTGTATAGCTTTCTTTTCAGTGAAGGAATATGTCAATTCCAAAGAAGACTCTAATTATGTGCTAAATTACATAAAAGAACATAAGGATGATAAAACAACTTCTTTAATTGTTAAAAGAAATGGTGAAACATTGACATCAATAAATGAAAAAGAAAAATTACCGCTAGCAAGTATGTCGAAAATCGTTATAGCAATTGAATATGCTAAGCAAGTAGCTGAAGGGAAAATAAGAAAAGACGAGAAAATTTCATTGAAAGAATTAGAAAAATACTATGTGAAAAATACTGATGGTGGTGCACACCCTGCATGGCTAGATGATGTAAAAGGTAAAGAGTTAGTGAAGGGTGGTCAAACTTCTTTAGAAGAAGTAGTGAAAGGAATGATCCATTATAGTTCGAATGCGAATGCATCATATTTATTGGACAAGCTTGGAGCAGCGCGGATAAATGAAAGTTTGAAAGAGTTAGGCTTAAATAGTCACGATGAATTTTATCCAACGTATACAGGGGCATTATATATGAGGGGCTATGTTGAAAAAGAACTGCATATTCCTCAAAATAAAGCATTGGACAAGCTACGTAATATGTCTAATGATGAATATGTTAAGCATGTATGGCAAATACATGAATGGATGAAAGACGAGAAAGAATGGACAAAACGCGAGATATCGTTAAAAGCCGATATGGATTTTCAGCGTATTTGGTCAGATCGGTTTATAGGTGCAAATGCGAAGGATTACATGAGTTTACTGGAAAAGATAAATAGCAGAAATTATTTTACACCACAAATGCAAGGTGAGATTGAGAATATATTTAAAGGAACCGTAGGAGAGGGTATGTTCGAATTTGCTGGACAGAAAGGTGGTTCTACTGCATTTGTATTAACAAATAGTTTCTATGGTACTGATAAAAAAGGGAATAAGATTGAGATTGTCTTTATGATGAACAATTTGAGTGAAAAAGCATTTGAAAAGCTTCTAAGTAATATGGATTACTTTATTCGAGATATTGTCATAAGTGAGGAATTCAGAAATAAATTATAATGAAATAATTTTATTATGTAAACAAAGGGGCACTTATGAAAAGTGCTCTTTTGTAATACAGGATTTTCCAATCTTATTATTGAATATAAATTGAAAATAAGAAAGGAGGTTGAAAAATGACAACAATATATTTCGTTCGCCATGCCCATTCTACATATACAAAAGAAGAACGGGAACGACCTTTATCTGAAAAAGGGCACTGTGATGCAGAGAATGTAACACATTTATTAAAAGATAAACATATTGATGTTGTTATTTCTAGTCCGTACAAAAGAGCAATCCAAACTGTACAAGGAATTGCGAATACATATAAATTATCAATACAAACAGAAGAAGATTTGCGTGAAAGATTATTGAGCACAGAGCCAGTACCAAATTTTAATGATGCTATGCAGAATGTGTGGGAAGATTGGAGTTTTGCATACGAAGGCGGAGAATCGAATGATATCGCACAAAAGCGCGCTGTAATATGTATGCAAAATATATTAAAACAATATGAAGGTAAGAATATTGTAATAGGTACGCATGGAAATATTATGGTATTACTCATGAATTATTTTAATTCGAAATATGATTTTGAGTTTTGGAAAACACTTCATATGCCTGATGTGTATAAATTAAATTTTGATAAAAATCGTTTCATTTCTGCTGAAAGAATAGAGAAAACAGGTCATCGGTTAAATATTTTGTAAAAGTTTATCAAAAAAAGAGGAAAGAGAGAAGTTATTGTAGAAGTATGACTTTGTAACATAAAAAATATATGTTAAAGGAGGCTGTTTACATGTTTGAGAAAGAGAAAGAAGGGCTTATTGAAGTTCAAAACGTATATGAAATTGCACCAGAAGATGGAACAATCATTGGTATGGCAACGGAAGAAGAAATGGAAATTGCTGCTGAACTAGAGTTACAGTACTATGCCCATTCTCGTTTGTTAGAAGCAAATATTCAGTTAGACGGTTCCTCCTACAAAGAGTTGCTTCAGGAGTTCCAGGAGTACGAAAGAAAATCAATGAGCTTTTGGCGAGCGATACATAAACGTTTAGCTGTGCCATGGGCGTGGGTACTACGTATTGATGTTGCGAATGGCCCTATATATGTAAGTAATGGAAGTTCATATTACGAAGAAATCGATGATGAAGAAGATTATGAATAGATAAGTAAGGAAGCAGCTTTAGTTGCTTCCTTTTTTTATTTGTAAGAAATGAATCGCCTCAATAATAATATCTGGTCGATCATTTTCTATACCGTGACTAGCATGTTCGGCAAGAATATATTGGCTGTTAGTTGAGAGGTGTAATTGTTCGTGAATTAGTTCTTGCCACATTGCTTCAAGTTGTGTTGCTTCCTCTTTTGGCATGCCACCATTAGTCAATTGAGTAATAGAATATTGAGGATCTCTACCGATAACGATTAATGGTATTTCTAATGTTTTACATAGCTCTTTTAGTGAGAGAGCACAGTTTTTCCACTCCGATAGTTCAGAAGCTGTCGCTTTATATAATGAAGGCGAGGTAGAGAATTCAATTTGCTGTTTTGATTGATCGGTGAGAATAGGTTTTAGTTCGTTATAAAGTGTGTCTACATCCATTTTTGAATACATATTATATTTTTGAAACCAAACATCATCAGAATCAGTTTGATCAGAAATTGGTAAATGAAGTTCATCTAAACGGTGTAAGTTCATCGAAGTAGAATCAACTAAAATAAGTGCTTGCAGCTTATCTTCATGTAACATCGCAAAATGTTGTGCACATAATCCTCCATAGGAATGACCGATTAGAATAAATGGTTCTTGAATAGCTAGTTTGTTTAGTAACATATGTAGCTCTTTTGTAACTTGCCTTATTGTACGCGGCTGATTGCCTAAATCACTTTTTCCGTAACCTGGGCGATGGTATGAAACAACTGTAAAGTGCTCTGAAAGCTTTTCTATAATAGGAAACCAATCATAAAATGAGCAAGTCATTCCGGTTTGAATGACTACAGTTTGTTTACCATCTCCTTTTATATGTACTTCTATATTTTGCCCCATTATTTCTACAAATTTATGAATGTTAATTCCTCCTAAGCTTGAAATAATTTTTGACAAGCAAAAACGATACACCAAACACCTATACCAAGTAGGACAGATGTACTAAGTGTAAATGAATTTTTTAAACCAATATAGACCATAAATAATAGTAGTGCTGATGCGGGGAATCCATATAATACCCCTAAAGCAAATTGACTCAATTCTTGTTTATTTCCGCCTTCGAATGAAATCCAAAATAAACTAAGTAAACTCACGAGAGGAAGGGCAGCAATAAAGCCACCTATCGTACTGTAATGTTTAGCGACTTCAGTGATAACGCCGATAATAAGTGCCGAAACGATTATTTTAACGAGGAAATGCATATTTTGCCTCCTTCGCTAATAAGGAAAATGCTTTTTCAATTAATTGTTGTTCTTCTGTTGATAACTGTGATTCTAATATTTTTATCTTTTCTTTATCTAGTAAAGTATGTTTTTCTAATACTTCAATTCCTTCAATTGTTAATGTAAGGTTTACCACTCTTTCATCTTTTTTATTTCTCTCTTTAACGATGAAACCCTTTTGAATAAGGCGTTTTATATGTTCAGATGCTGTGTTATGAGAAAGACTAAGCTCAGTAGCGACTTTTCCAATTGTTATATCTTTCTCACGAGAAACGATTTGTAAAATACGAATTGCTTGGTGGGAAAGGTTGTCCTCGTATTCGTATCGTAAGTGATAATAAATGCTCTCCCAATGTTGATTAATGTTGTACATAATAATAAATCTCCTTTTTATATCGTATAGTAAGATATATTCGTGATTTCAGAAATAAAACCCTTTTATTTGGATAAAAAATGTTGAAAAAGTTTATTTTTATTGAAATATAAGGTAATCTATGTGTAAAGGTATACATTTAGCAAGAGAGAGGATGATAGCTGTGAATACATTCAAATGGATTAGTCATGAACAGATGTATGTAGATGAAATACATGTTGAAAAATGTGGTCCTCTTTCAGTCGGCGTATATGGGGGAAATCAAGAGAGTGATGCATATGAACGAGGAGATGCGGTGCTGGCTTGGTGGGATCCTGAATTACAATTTGAATTTGTTATGATTTTTGATACACATCACAAAACAAAAAATATAGATTATATAATAGAAGCGATTTCGGAAAGAAAAGAAAAACTAAAAGAGTTATTCTCATATCCAATACATTTAGCTTTCCATCATACACATATGTACTTATTAGCGTTATTTACAGATGAGTTATTTATTAAAAAGTGTGATCAAGATGATGAGGAACTCGCTTGCTTAATTTGTTTACGAAAAGGCGAATTTTTATATTGGTTATCAGTTGGTGATTGTTTCGCGTATTTATTCCATTCTGAGAAAACGAAAAATGGAAAAGGACGATTAAATAAACGGAAGAATTACGAATATATTGGCAGGAAAAATATTTTTGCAGCAAATACACCTTGCTTTACGTCAGGTGTAAGAGGATTAGAAAAAGGAATGAATCACATTGTAATGGCAACGGACGGTATTTTAGAGTGTGACAAACGAAGGTTTGATGATGATCAATCTTTAGTAGAAATATTACACGACGGAAATAGCTTGCAGATTGAGCCCGTATTAACAAATGTACTGCAGTGGAAAGGTAGAGACTGTGCCACGATTATTGGATGGTCTATTGATACTGATAATAAACAATGTGCTAATTAATATAAAAGGAGTTCAAGGTTTTTATCCTTGAACTCCTTTTTGTTAAGCAATATGGATGTGATATGTTTTTAACCATTCATTTACTTGTAGCATATACTCCATGGCACTTCTTGCTTCAAAATTGTTAATCTCTTTATTACTTTGATCAGCAATTGAAAGTAAGATGGAATGGTTAATAAGTGAGAAAATAGGATTGTTTTTATTGCTACACATATCAAGTGTTAAATTACCGATTGTTTGTAAGTAGTGTGGATCTTGTGAAGTTGGATAAGCGCTTTTTCTTCTATTACGTACATCGTCAGGTAAAGCTGGTTGTAGTGCTCTACGTAAAATGCCTTTTTCAATATTATCAATACTTTTTATGTTGAAAGGAACATTCCATAAATATTCAACTAATCTATAATCGCAAAACGGTACACGAACTTCAAATCCAACAGCCATACTCATACGATCTTTACGGTCAAGTAAGAAAGGAAGGAATCGTGTTAAAAATAAATAAAACATTTGGCGTTGTTTCGCGGATTTTTTACTTTCTCCTTCAAGAGTAGGTACTTCAAGTATCGCTTCTTGGAATCGTGTATCAATATAGTTTTCTAGATTACATTGGTTACTTACTTCATTTAGTAGAAGAGGAGATGTATTTTTCCAATTTGTTAGCCAAGGAAACTTATCTACATATAGTAATTCTTCTTGATGAAACCAAGGGTATCCACCGAATACTTCATCAGCCGATTCACCGGATAAAGCTACGGTCGCATCTTTTTTCATTTCGCAAAATAGTAAATATAGTGAAGTTTCCATTTCACCAGCACTCGGTAAATCTTTCGCATGAAGGGGAACGAATAAGTGATTTGCTAATTCTTCAGCATTCACAATAATATCATGATGCGCTGTCCCTACATGTTCAGAAACGCGTTTTACCCAAGGAGCGTCTAAACCAGTGCGAGCAAATGTCAGCTCGAAATCTTTTGCACTATTTACAAAGTCAACGGAATACGTATGAAGTGTTTTATTTTCCGCAGCAAATTCTTTACCCGCAAGTGCAGTAATACCGCTAGAGTCTAATCCGCCTGATAACATACAAACGAGAGGAACATCGGCAATTAATTGTCTTTTTACTGTATCTTGTAAAATAGATAAAATATGCGAAGATGTATCTTCTATAGAGTCTGTATGGAACTTACTTTCTAAATTCCAATACTTCGTAACTACTTTTTTATGACGTGTAAATGTTATAGAATGTCCAGCACGTACTTCTTGAATATGTTTAAAGACGCCACATCCTGGAGTGCGAAATAAGCCTAATCCAAATATTTCATTTATTCCACCCGCATCAAGTTCAGCAGGGACAGATGGATGCGCTAATAATGCTTTAATTTCAGAGCCGAAAATAATACTGTCATTTCTTTCTGTGTAAAAGAGTGGTTTTACACCTAAATGATCTCGTGCTAAAAACAATTGTTGCTTCTGATCATCCCATAAGGCAAAAGCGAAAATTCCGTTTAAATATCGCACGCAGTCTTCTTTCCATTCTAAATAAGCATGTAGTAATACTTCTGTATCTGAATGGGTTTCAAATGCATGCCCACATTTTTGAAGCTGCTCTTTAAGTTCACGGAAATTATAAATTTCTCCATTATAGGTAAGAGCATACGTATAATCACCAGCACGGAATGTCTTCGGCTGTGTCCCGCCTTCTGGATCAATTACAATTAAACGCCGGTGTGCAAAGGCCGCATGAGGTGAAAACCAAAATCCTTCAGCATCTGGACCACGATGCTCAATACTATTTGCCATCTTTTTTAAAATAACATGTTGATTTGAAAGGTCTTCCTTCCAATCTACCCAACCTGTAATTCCACACATACACATCTCATCTCCTAAATTAAAATAGTAGATTAACGAAATAAAATGTACACTAAGTTAAAAAGTGACTATATAAATAGTGTACTACATGAATTAAATTACAGACTTGAGAAAATTTTCTTTGAACGCATAGTTATGTGAGACAATGGCTAAGGGAAAGTATTCCATTACATACAAAAAATAAAAAGATGAGAGAAAAAATTTTCTCAGACGTTATATAGGGTGTAAAAGCTTTTACAAAACAATAAGGGGAATCGCTACATGAAATCAAATGAGAAAAATTTTATAAAAAGATTACAGCGGCAAAAAGAAGACGCGTTAGAATTTGTTGTCGATACATACTTACCACTCATAAAGGGGATCACGCATAAAGTTCTACTTCCCATTCAAAATGATGGACTCATAGAGGAATGTATAAACGATATATTTCTTTCCATTTGGAATAACGCAAATAAATTTCATGGAGAGCCGAGTGATTTTAAAAAGTGGATTGCAGCGATTGCAAAGTTTAAAGCAATTGATTATTACCGGAAATCGACTAAAACGGTAGAAATCATTTCAGATGAGTTTCATATCAGTACAGAAAAATCAGCAGAAGACGAATTAATCGTTATGGAAGATAGGGAAGAATTATTGAAGCTCATTAATCAATTAGAACCGCTAGATCAAAAGGTGTTCATTATGAAATATTTATTTGGTATGAAGACAGAGGAAATAGGTGACAAGTTAGGATTAACTCGGGCAGCAATTGATAATCGAGTGTACCGTGGGAAAAAGAAACTACAACAAAATGCTACGAATATTAGTTTTGGAGGTAGTGCAATATGAAAGACATTTATGAACTATTAAATGATATTGATATAGACGAAAAAGAACTAGAAGAAATTGAGGCTTCTGAAATTGAAAAGGAAAAAGTAAAACGAAATGTAAAACAATCGATACGTACGAAGAAAAAGATGAAAAGTTGGAAAAAAGGTGTGGCTGCTGCATCTATTTTAGTAGGATTATCAGTTGCAACACTCGGTATCGGATTTCCTACATATGCGGGGGGATTGCCAATTGTAGGGGACATATTCCGATTTTTAGATAATGGTAGAACAGGGTTATATGAAAACTCTAAAACTGACGCAGGGAAGATAATGGAGCCTCATTATAATTATAAACAATACACTACAGTACTAAATATGACAAAAGAAAGCAAGGGAATAAAGATAACGATTAATGATGCCATTTTTGATGGGAAGACAGTATCAATAAACTATTCTATAGAAAGTAACAGAGATCTAGGCGAAAATCCAAGTACGTTGGATTTTTTAACTATTAAAGGAGCAGGTACCCAATCAGGTAGCAATAAAATTACTAAAGTCGCAGATAGAAAATATACAGGTTTAATAAAAACAAGTAGCGATCTAGTTGGTAGTAAAGAAACTATAGTGAATGTTGAATGGAATGTACAAAGTATAGCCATTTTAGAAACTGAAGAAGAGATAAAAGGGGATTGGAATTTTAATATTAATCTAAAAGGAATAGAAAATAAAGAGACATTGATTGGAGGTAGTACAGAAAAAGATGGTGTCAAAGTAAATATGGAGAGAATGGAAATAACACCAATTTCGTTTATTCTATATTACAACCAAGAAGTATCTCAAAAGATAAGGGGTGTATGGGATGGAGTGGATGTCGATTTAGAAGTGAGAGATGATTTAGGTAATCAGTATTATGGAGAAGGAAATGGAGGTTCAGGTGAAGATTCTTATAATTTTAATTGGAGTAAAACATTCCAACAACTTAATGAGAACGCTACTAAGTTAATAATAACACCTCACGTTAATTTAAGAATCCACACTCCTGAAAATTATGGATCGGTAACAATAGTTGAAGGACAAGTAAAGGAGCGTTTTGTACCTCGAAGATTGGGAGGCAATAAGGGTATTGTATTAGATGATATTGTCATTGATTTAAAGAAATAAAAGAGAGACTGCCTAAAATCATTTAGGCAGTCTTTTTTCGTTAAGAACTAGTGACGAGTAGTGCATGCGGATGCTGCGTTTTATATTCATCTTTCCACGGAATGTTTAGTTGTTCCCACGATTCGCCGCTATCATTGGATTGAAAGACACCATTGTTATTTAACGTGTAAAACGTATGTGGTTCTACCTTGTTTGTAGCAAACATCGAAATGACTGTACCGATTGCAGATGGTAGTCCTTGTTGTACTTGCTGGAAAGGAGTATCTTTCGTTTTTCGATAAATATAAGATTCATAAGGGATACGATGATGAGCGAGATCAGCACTTGGCGCGGCAGAAACGAGAATCGTATCACAATCAGCTGGATCAATTGCCATGCTGTATAAATAATGATGTTCAAGTCCTTCACTACATGAGATCCAGCTGTTTCCATTGTTATAACTTTCAAGATATGCACGATCAGGTCCGCCCATAAATCCGTCACCACATGATGCATAAAGGCGATTTGGTGCTTCAGGGTGCATAAGTAATTGATGTGCATCGATAGGGGCACCGAATTTTTTATCAATCCATGTATGCCCTTTATCGTTACTTTGAATAACAGCACCAGCTTCGATTGAAACGTGTATTGTATTAGGGTTGTTTGGATCAACTGTAATCCAGCGTACGTGATGGGTAAAAGGTCTAGGCGGGAAAGCCCACGTATAAGAAGATAATAATGATTTCATATTTTTAAGTTCAGTCCACGTTTCACCACCATTTTCAGAGTGAAATAAAGCGCTCGGTTCTGTGCCGACATAAACGACACCATATCCGTTAACTTGTTCATTTGAGCTTATTGTTATAGAAGTGATAGAGGAGTGCAAAATACCATCTTCTTTAGGGAAATCAAAGTAACGATAAGAATCTCCAATGGGTCTCCATGAATCCCCGCTATCGTCGCTTAACCATAGACCTCGTCCAAATGTTCCGCAATATACACGGTTTGGGCGGAACGGATCAACAGCGATACAGGTAGGTTGCATATTTTGTAAGTGGTAAGTCGTTTCATAGTTATCATATTGTTCTTTCACTACAACAAGTTCACGTTCCATACAGAGAAATAAACGTTTCATTTTAGTAACCTCCTTAAAAATTCTTTCATTAGTAAACAATATGAAAATAAAAAAGAAGTAGTCTTGTTTTTATTTGAGAAAAAGGGATTGTCTAAAAAGTAGCGAAGTGTGTATACAGAGGAAGCGGGCGTTTACAATCAGTCGATTCGGGATAAAGATGGGGAGTTTGTTTCATACTAACATACAGATATTGTACTTAAAGGAGTATAAGTATGGGACATTCGCATGATCATGGTCATTCAAAAAATAAAAAGGCGTTACTAATTGCCTTCCTACTAACAACAAGTTTTATGATTGCAGAAGTTGTTGGTGGATTTGTAACAAATAGCTTAGCACTACTATCTGACGCGGGGCATATGCTAAGTGATGCAGTATCTTTAGCTTTAAGTTTACTTGCGTTTAAACTCGGAGAAAAAACAGCAACAACTGTGAAAACATATGGATATAAGCGAGTCGAAATGTTAGCAGCATTATGTAACGGTGTCGTTCTTATTGTCATTTCGGTATACATTTTTATTGAAGCAATCCGTCGTTTTAAAGAACCAATTGAGATTGCTAGTAATGGGATGCTCATTATTGCAGTCCTTGGTCTGCTTATTAATATTTTATCAGCTTGGATATTAATGAGAGGCGGAGATGTGAAAGGTAATTTGAATTTAAGAAGTGCTTTCCTGCACGTACTAGGCGATCTATTGGGTTCCGTCGGAGCGATCATTGCTGCGTTACTTATTAAATTTTTCGGATGGACTGCTGCAGATGCGATTGCTAGTATTCTTGTGTCTATTTTAGTCATTATTAGTGGATGGCGTGTAACACGTGATACGGTTCATATATTAATGGAAGGTGCACCACAGCACATAAATGTTGAAGAGGTAAAAAGTACGTTATTAAATATTCCGATTGTCAAAGAAGTTCATGATTTGCACATATGGTCTGTCACATCAGATTTTCAAGTATTAACATGTTATCTTATTATTAAAGGGAATGAAACGCAAAGTGTATTAAAAGAGGCTACGTATGTATTAAAGGAGAAATTTCATGTAGAACATGTCACCATTCAAGTAGAAATAGATGGTGAATTTAATCATGATGAGACAACTTGCAAAGTATGAAAGAAAAAGGATAAGAAAAAGTGTCATAACATTTTTCGCACGGCATACATATATATAATGTGGCCACAAATACTTTGCAAGGTAAATATTTCATGAAATTACTTTACTTATAAAGAGTCATCTTTTATAATCAAAAGTGGTAATTGATAAAGATTATCATTTTCAATGATCGTAGAAAGGAGTTTTTTAAAAGATGAGTAGTCAACTCCGTTTTGCTGTTGAAAATCGTAAGAGGCATTTAATTGATGAGTTAATTGGAGCAGGTGTGTTTAAGATTCGCGACCGACAATTATACGAGCTGTCTTTAGAGGAGTTGGAAAAAGAGTACGAAGATATGGAAGATTATGCAAATGTTCAGGCATAGCTATATAGATTAGTCAAAGGAGAGCTGGTTACGATTTTGTGTAACCAGCTCTCCTTTTATTTCGTAGAAATTATTTTTTGTATTTCTTTCATGGGACGGAGCCAGTTTTGGGTCATTATTTGTTCCATTTGTTTTTCGTCCTGCTTCTGTAATGCTTGAATGATAGAGTGATGTTCTTCAATAGATTGACTTGCTGGAACAAAGTTTTGGAAAAACAAATATTCAAGACGTAAAACGTGAAGTTGCATATTTTCTAGAAAGGGTTCAATATATTGGTTTTTAGCAATAGAAGAAATTGTATTGTGGAATTGTATATCTAATTTTAAAGCTTGTTTTGCGTTTTTTTTCTCTATAGAGTGCTGAAAATGATCATTTATTTCAGAAAGTAGTTGAATATCAGCGTCTGTAATGTTTTGAAGAGCTTGCTTTCCTATAATAGAGTGAAGACCAGCCATCGTTTCATAAATGATAGATACGTCGTCTAACTTAATAGGAGCAATTTTCGTTTTTTGTCCTGGTACCATTTCCACTAATCCAGAAAGCTCTAATATTTGAAGCGCTTCTCTTACAGGTGTTCTGCTTACTCCGAGTGCCTCAGCCAATTCCCCATCATTAATTTTTTCATTGGGCTTCAGTACACCTTCAATAATCCAATTTTGTAGTTGATTTAAAACAAGTGATTTTGCTGAAATTCTTCCTGGTTTTTTATAATTTTGAGGGACAGGCATAGTGAATTCAATCCTTTCATTGTATATTTTCCTTTTTTGCATGAACAAGCTTTAATTTTTGTTTCCCTTCATCCGGTTTTTGGCTTAAGATGAGCACCATTACAATGACACAAAAAGCGCCTAATAACTGAAAAGATTGAAATGGCACGTGCAATATAAGTACAGAAGAAATAATAGCTGCGAGTGGTTCTGTGCAACCAAATAATGTTGTTTCTTTCGGAGTCAGGTATCGTATGCTGTCTAAGTATAAATAAAAGGCAATAAGTGTCCCGAAAATGACGACAAATGTGATGAGCGGTAGGGTACTTAGTTTTACATATTTCATAGTTGATAATAAAATGAATTCGTTTGTAGAAATAAAGTGTACAATCGTTACACCAATACCCCCAATAATCATGCCCCATCCAACGATAACGGAGGAAGACCATTTTTCTAACAATTCCTTTGAATATAAACTATAAAAAGCGAGAGATAATCCAGATAAAATACCCCAAATAATAGCTGGTGTAGAAACAGCCAAGTTATGAACAGACCCGTTTGTTAGTAAGAGAAAAGTGCCTACTAATGAAAGGGTAATTGAAATGAAATCAATTTTTGATGGACGAACGTTCCATTTGAAAAGTAAGTATACAGTGATGAATATAGGAGCTAAATATTGTAATAATGTTGCCACGGCAGCATTTCCTTCTTTAATTGAAGCGAAATACGTATACTGTACAGCAAGCATACCGAATAGACCAAACAAAATCATTTTAATAGCATCAGATTTTTGTTTCCAAATGCCAAATATCTCTTTTTTTCTCGTTCCGAATGAGGAAATAATGAGCAAAATAATTCCAGATATAAGTAAACGGATCGTAACTAACCATTCGGTTGAAACATTGTCATATTGAAAAAGCTGTTGTGCAGCTGTACCAGACAAGCCCCATAAACAAGCACCGATTATGACCATTATAATTCCTTTTAATCGATTTGAATTCATATGATTTAAAATTCTCCTTTCTAAAAATATAAATTGAATACAATATGCAATATATCACAGAATAACTCGTTAATAAACTGAAATTTCTAATTTTATTTTTTTTATGTATAGTAAGATATTGTAGAGGAGGGGGAGTATATGTTAGCTGGATTTTTAGTTTGTTTATTTGTTGGGTTACTTATCATTTTTTTAGGGTATCAAATACATGTGAAAAAGAGGTTGTTTTTGTTAGCAGGATATCAAGAAGAAACGTTTGTTGGAGATAAAAATAAATTAGCGAAGCTTTCAGGAGCATTTTCTTATATAGTTGGAGTTGCTACTATAATATTACCGCTTGGCTTAGAAAAAATAGGGGATGTAGTTGGTATCGTATATGTTATATTAATTGTTTTAGGTACAATTGTATTTATAATTAAAGCAAACCTATTAAATAAGAGTGCTATAAAGTAAAAAGGCTTCATTCTACTGAAGCCTTTTATTAATTATTATGAAGTATAAGTAAAAGCCGGAATAGGATCAATAAATGTATTCCACTTTTGTCCCATTTCCTTTTCTGTTAATAGACAATCATCTAATGATTGTTCAATCACAGAACGATTCATATCAATACCGATAAATACGAGCTCAGTTATTCGATCTCCATATCGCTCGTCCCAGTTTTTTAATACTTCTGGTTCTTCTGCAATCATTTGATTTCTTTCAGTTTCAGGTAATGCGGCTATCCATTCACCGGCTCCTTGAATTGTAATAGAGGAACCTGCTTGAGATAGAAGCCCTATCATATTATTACGAGATGCCAGCCAGAAGAATCCTTTCGCTCTTACAACATCTAAAGGCCATTTTTCTAGCCAATTCATAAGGCGCTCGGGATGGAAAGGATATTTGCGGCGGTAAACAAAGGAATTGATACCGTATTCTTCCGTTTCCGGTGTATGATAGTCACTATTTAATTCTTGTATCCAGCCGGCCGATTGACTGGCTTCTTCATAATTAAATAGATTTGTGTTTAAAATTTCTTGTAATGGTACTTTGCTAAACGAAGATTCAAGAACTTTTGCATTAGGATTTAATTTTTTTAGTAAATGATGAAGCTCTATCACATCTTCTTTTTCTAGCAAATCTATCTTATTAAGAATAATTACGTTTGCAAACTCAATTTGATCTATTAATAAATCAATAACTTCCCGGGTATCATGCTCATCGATTGCTTGTTTTCGGTCTAATAAACTTTCTCCATCTGCAAAATCATCCCAAAATCTGTTTGCATCTACAACTGTAACCATCGTATCGAGGCGACAATTTTTCGTTAAATCAATGTTAAGAACTTCGTCTGTATAAGTAAACGTTTGAGCAACTGGAATAGGCTCGCTTATACCAGAAGATTCAATAATAATATAGTCAATATCACCATTTTCCACAAGACGATTCACTTCTATCATTAAATCTTCTCGTAGTGTACAACAAATACAGCCATTTTGAATTTCTACTAGTTTTTCCTCCGTACGTGAAAAACCACCCTTTTTTATAAGAGATGCATCAATGTTTACTTCGCTCATATCATTAACGATAACAGCTACTTTTAAGTTATTCTTATTAGTCAAAATGTGATGTAGTAAGGTAGTTTTTCCAGATCCTAAAAAACCACTTAATACAGTGATAGGTACTTTTTTCATGAAATGATCTCTCCTTTAAATCGTAATGATTACG